>VRUF01000102.1 GCA_019456245.1 Planctomycetota bacterium
ATGAGGGCGGATCGAGGGTTCCATGCATCGTCAGGTGGCCGGGGAAAGTCCCGAAGAACAGGGTGTCTGACGCTATATTTGCAACCATTGATTTTTTGCCGACTTTCGCTAAACTGGCCGGTTTCAAAGTCCCTGATGACCGTATCATCGACGGAGTCGACCAAAGCAAACTATTGTTCGGCAAGAGCAGGAAGGGATCGCGTGATACTTTCTTCTATCAGAACAATGGCGTTCGCCAGGGAAAATGGAAGTATCTCAAGGCCGAACACAAAGTTCCCGGCTGGGCCCGAGACGAGAAGCGTCAGAAGATCGAAGAACTCTATGACCTGGACTCAGATATCGGCGAGACAACCAATCTGGCTGCGAAATACCCGGAGAAGGTGTCACAGCTTAAGGCTTTGATGAAAGCGATTGAAGAAGGAAAAGAATAAAGGGAATCTCTAAATCATTGGAATACGGCCTAAAGAAGGAGCCGTAATAACAACATGGGCAACAAGTTGCCCATGCTACAGAACTCAAAATTAATTTGAGAATTATAACGTGAACAGACGAATGTTTCTTAAAAATCTTGGAGTTGGTGGGGCGGCATTAAGTTTGTTGGGGTGTAATGATTCATCTCAAAAAGCTTCAGCTGGGGGGAAGTCATTGAAGGGCAGTCGCCCGAATATTATTCTTGTGATGACGGACGACCAGGGGATGGGGGATCTATCCTGCCTTGGAAATACCGTTCTAAAGACACCGAACCTGGACAGGTTTTACGAAATATCCACCCGGTTCCGGGAGTTCCATGTGAGTCCTACCTGCGCGCCGACGCGATCAGCGATCATGAGCGGCCGTCATGAGTTCCGCAACGGAGTGACGCATACCATCAAAGAGCGCGAGCTGATGGCGCTTTCGACCACCACCATGCCGCAGGTGCTGCAGACTGGGGGCTATGAAACCGGAATCTTTGGTAAATGGCATCTGGGTGATATCGATGAGTTCCAACCCTACAACCGCGGCTTTAGCGAGGTGTTTATCCACGGAGCCGGCGGCATCGGCCAAGCTTATGAAGGCAGTTGTGCGGACTTCCCCCCCAACCGGATTGCCAAAGGTAGATACTTCGACAATGTGATCCTGCATAACGACACGATCGTTCAAACGAAAGGTTTTTGTACCGATGTATTTTTCCAGGCCGCCCTTGGCTGGATCAAGAAACAGCATGAGTCCAAAACGCCCTTCTTTGCGTACATCTCCACCAATGCACCGCATGGTCCTATGATCGCTCCGAAAAAGAACAAGAAGCGTTTTCTTGATCTGGGCTACGACAAAAACACCGCCGGGCGGTACGGCATGATCGAAAACATCGATGAGAATTTCGGGCTGCTCGTGCAAAAGCTTGATGAATGGAAAGCGTGGGATAATACCCTGGTCATCTATATGACCGACAATGGCCAAGCCGGCCGCAGAGCTACGCTAAACGGCAAGAAAGTGAAAATGTTCACCGCGGGCTTTAAAACCGGCAAAGGCTCGCCCGAAGAAGGCGGTACCCACGTGCCTGCTTTTTGGCGATGGAAGGGTGTGCTTGGAGAAGGTGTTGATATTTCGGCGCTTACGGCACACATCGATCTCTATAAAACTTTTTGCGAATTGGCAGATGCAAAGATCCCCAATGGTATACAAAAAATCGACGGACGCTTGATGCTGCCGCTGCTGGAAGATCCCAAAGCTGATTGGCCGGACCGTGAGCTTTTCGTTCATACCGGACGTTGGAAAAAAGGCGAAGATCCGAACAAATCAAAATACAAAAAATGTGCCATCCGCACTCAGCGTTGGCGATTTATCAACAACAAGGAACTCTATGACATTGCCAATGACCCCTACGAAAGTACCAACGTCATCGACAAGCATCCGGAAGTGGTGGCAAATCTCCGCAAGGCCTACGATAAATGGTGGGCCGAAACGGTTCCGATGATGGTCAACGAAGACCGCCCCTATGCCAAAGAGCATCCGCAGGAAGTTCGCTACGAAAAACAGTTGAAAGATCGTGGAATTGGCAATTGGGCAGGGCCAAAGTTATAGCATTAAATTTCAGGAGCACTAAATGAACAGACGCCAGTTTTTTAAAACTATTGGAATCAGCGCCGCTGCATTAAGTTTGCCAGGGTGCATTGTGAAATCTCACAAAGGTAGAAACGCAGGTTTGAATGGTAAGAGACCGAATGTCCTCTTCATCATCGCCGATGACCAGTCACCTTTTGATTTGAAGATTTATAACCGGGCTTCAATTCTTGATACGCCTGTTCTCGATAAACTGGCGTCCGACGGGATGGTCTTCGACGGAGCGTATCACATGGGCTCCTTTTCCGGGGCAGTGTGCCGCCCGTCGCGTCACATGATCATGTCCGGTCGCAGCGTGTGGCATATTCCGAGAAGCCCAAACGACGGCAATGTCAAGATGGTACCAGCCGATCTGGCCGAAAACACTATGGCTGCGATATTTAACCGGGCCGGCTATGCCACGATGCGAACCTGTAAGAAAGGCAACAGCTATGCGGCAGCTAACGAGAAATTTACGGTTCGCCGTGACAGCAATAAACGCGGCGGAACCGACGAAACCGGAAGTGCGTGGCACGGAGAGCAGGTGCTCAATTATCTAAACGACCGGCAGGCAAGCAATGACAGCAATCCATTTATGATCTATTACGGTTTTTCGCATCCGCATGATCCGCGCAATGGTAAGATTGATTTGCTCGCAAAATACGGTTCGGTAAACCACACTGACAAAAACTCTCTTCCCGCGGCAAATCCGAAACAGCCTGCGCTTCCGGTGAATTATCTTGGAGCCCATCCGTTCCATCACGGTCATCCGGGGCTGCGCGATGAGGTCAAAGTCAGCGGTGTGTGGGAAAAACGAGACGAACGTACTATTCGCAACGAATTAGGGCGCGAGTTCGCCTGTAGTGAAAATATCGACATTCAGGTCGGAAGGGTTCTCAAGAAACTTGAGGAGATGGACGAGCTTGACAATACGTACATTTTCTATACCGCCGACCATGGCATCGCAATCGGGCGGCATGGCTTGCAGGGCAAACAGAACCTGTACGAGCATACCTGGCGCGTACCTTTCATTGTAAAGGGGCCGGGTATCAAAGCTGGGTCAAGGGCGCAGGGCAATATATATCTGCTCGACGTTCTTGGAACGATCTGCGATCTGGCGGGTATTGAAGCTCCTAAAACGGTCGAGAGCAGCAGCTTTCGCCCGGTTCTTGAGGGCAGGAAGGATATTGTTCGCGATATTCTCTACGGCGTCTATTGCGGCGGGACAAAGCCGGGGATGCGATCTGTTCGTAAAGGCGACTGGAAGCTTATCAAGTACGACGTGCTTGAGGGCAAGGTACGTCAAACTCAGCTGTTCAATCTGAAAGACAATCCCGACGAACTGCTGAAGGAACACCATGACACGAAAGTTGCTAAACTGACGGGGAATATGCCAAAGGCCAAGCAGGTTAACTTAGCGGGCGATCCTAAATATGCAAAGAAACTAGCAAAGATGGAAGCACTACTGCTGTCGGAAATGAGGCGGCTTAACGATCCGTACCGGCTTTGGGATCAGCCGGACGACGGATTAACGCCGCCGGTGGCTCTGCCAAAGAAGAAAAAGAAGAAAAACTGATAACAAACTCAAACTGACCGATTGGCCAGTTTGAAATGTTTAATGATTAATGATTAATGTCTAATGAAGGATTCGGCCTTTCGGCCGAGACATTTTATGTTAAACGAATTGCTTAATTTTACTTGCAAACAACTCAGGGATAAAATCGCTGGGGGCAGTGTCAAAAGTGTTGACGCTACCGGAGCCGTTCTTGACCAGATCGAAAAACTTGATCCGGATATTGGCGCTTATATTTCGACTTGCAGAGAACAGGCTCTGGAAACTGCTCGGTCCATTGACAAAAAAATCGCAAACGGAGAACCAGTAGGCGCCCTTGCCGGTGTACCCATCGCGGTTAAAGATAATATGTGCACATCTTTTGGCGCTACGACATGTGCTTCGAAGATATTGCAAAATTTCAAATCGCCTTATGACGCTTATGTAATCGATAAACTTACCGGGGCCGATGCTGTGATCGTTGGCAAGTGCAATATGGATGAGTTCGCGATGGGATCCAGCACGGAAAATTCCGGCATCCAGCAAACCGCCAACCCGTGGGATATAACCCGTGTTCCAGGTGGAAGCAGCGGCGGTTCAACAGCGGCGGTTGCGGCGAGGATGTGTTTCGGTGCATTGGGTTCGGATACGGGCGGTTCGATACGTCAGCCCGCGTCTTTTTGCGGCGTTGTGGGTTTAAAGCCTACGTATGGCAGAGTTTCGCGTTTTGGGCTGGTTGCATACGGATCGAGCCTTGACCAGATCGGACCTGTTACACGCGATGTGGCAGATTCGGCACTTTTGCTGAACGTTATTTCCGGCAGAGACGAAAGGGACTCGACCTGTGTCAGCAAAGACATCGCTGGCGATTGCGATTACCTCGCCGAGATCGACAAACCCGTCGACGGTTTGCGGATCGGTATCGTATCAGAGTTTAACAAGGGTGCAGATGCCGATGTCCAAAAAGCCATCGTAGCGGCTATCGATGTGTATAAACAACTCGGCGCTGAAATAATCGAGATCGAAATGCCGCACTTTGAATATGCCATCGCAGCCTATTACGTAATAGCAACTGCGGAAGCGTCAAGCAACCTTGCACGCTATGACGGGGTCCACTTCGGTCACCGAACATCCGCCCCGAAGGATTATGTGGAAGTATATTCGAAGTCACGTGCGGAAGGATTCGGCAGCGAGGTTAAACGGCGCATCATGCTTGGAACCTTCGTTCTGTCGAGCGGATACTATGACGCGTATTATCTACGAGCCTTGAAAGTACGTAACCTTATAAGAGGCGATTTTACAAATGCATTTGCCAAAACCGATTGCATCATGATGCCTGTTTCACCGACAACGGCGTTTAAGAAAGGCGAAAAGACTGCCGATCCATTGCAAATGTATCTGGCCGATGTCTACACAATCGCGGCGAACCTTGCGGGGATCCCCGGAATAAGCATACCATGCGGATTTGATGCTTCAGACCTGCCAATAGGCTTGCAAATACTTTCAGACGTATTCACAGAAGATAAACTGCTTCGAATAGCAAGGATGTTTGAGGCAAAAACAGATTTCCATACAAAGACGCCGACGGTTATTGCCTGAGAAAGAATATGAGCGATCTTACATATAAAGTTATTGTTGGGCTTGAGATTCATGTTCAGCTTAAGACCAATACGAAGATATTTTGCGGCTGTGAGCTTGCCTTTGGCGCAGAGCCTAATACGCATGTCTGCCCTGTTTGTATCGGAATGCCCGGCGTTATGCCTGTTATGAATAAGAAAGCTTATGAGTATTCTGTGCTGGCAGCACTTGCTCTTAATTGCAATATACCGGCTTTTACCAAGTGGGACAGGAAGAGTTATTATTATCCCGATCTGCCGAAGAATTATCAGATAAGTCAGTACGATCTGCCGATGAGCGAGAATGGCTTTATCGATATCCCGATTGAAGGAGGCGAGACAAAAAGAATTCGTATTATCCGCGCTCATCTTGAAGAAGATGCCGGTAAGAATACGCATACGCTGGGGAATTTCTCGGCGATCGACCTGAACAGGACCGGTACCCCCCTGCTTGAGATCGTGACCGAACCTGATCTGTCAAGCGGAACCGAAGTCCGTGCACTGGCAATAGAATTGCAAAGAATCGTAAGATATATCGGTGTGTCTCATGCGGACATGCAAAAAGGACATATGCGATTTGAGCCAAACGTAAACCTTCATATTACCAAAGACGGCAAGGTTTATGAGACGCCTATCTCGGAGATCAAAAACCTTAACAGTTTTCGCGCTTTGGAACGAAGTGTAAACTACGAGGTACGAAGGCAGCTTGACGATTTTATGGAAAGCGGCAGGACGATGGAGATGGGTAATAAAAAAACCTTCGGCTGGGACGATGTTAACGAGCGCACCGTTCTTCAGCGTGAAAAGGAAGAGGCTCACGATTACCGCTATTTCCCGGAACCGGACCTGGTACCCATCGAGATCGATGACGATTGGCTAACCGAAATAAGGTCGCGGTTGTGCGAACTTCCGCTGGAAAAACAGAAAAGATTTGTCGACGAATATAAACTCAGCGATTATGACGCCGGTGTTATCACTGCTGAAAAAAGCACAGCCGATCTGTTCGACGATGCCGTCAAAGCAGGCGGTACGCCCAAACGCATCTGTAATCTGCTTACGCAGGTCGGGGGAAAACTGGCAAACGAAGCAGGTTGTTCTATTGCAGAACTTGGCCTGGATGCTGAATCCCTTGCCAAGTTGGCAAAGATGGTAGATTCATCCGAGATAAGTGCGACTGCTTCGATGACGATATTTGAGGAAATGGTTAAGACGCAGAAAGACCCCGAAGCTATCGCGAAGGAGAAGAACCTGATCCAAAGCAGCGACAGCGGCGAGATCGAGGCTATGGTCGATGAGGTGATCGCCGCAAATCAAAAAGCTGTCGATGAAGTAACGGCAGGCGGAAAGAAAAGCAAAAAAGCTATGGGATTCCTGCTCGGTCAGGTTATGCAAAAATCAAAGGGGCAGGCAAACCCAAAAATAATCTCAGAGATTCTAAATGAAAAATTCCCCCAGGATTGATGGGTTATTTTTTCTGAAGAACTTTTGTCTCGGATCCGTCGAGCAGTCTTTTTATGTTTTCCGCATGGCGAATGATAATTAGCATCGGCATTAAAAGAGCGATCACCAGGAGCGGCCACAACCCGCCAAAAGTCCATTCCTTATTTATCGCTATCGCGGCAACGAGCAAAACAGGGAACAATGTCGTCGCGACTATCGAAGCAAGCGAAATATATCTCCATACAAGAACCAGGGCAATCCAGATCACAAAAGAAACTAGTCCTGCGATCGTATAATAAGGGAAAAGGCCCAAGACCATCCCAAGACTTGTCGCAGCTCCTTTGCCTCCTTTGAACTTTAGATAAACCGGAAAAATATGGCCGATCACCGCAGCGCATCCGACGGTAAGCCAAAGCCATAACTCCGTCGCCGCAGGCGGGGTGCTCACAAACGAACGGGCAATAAAAGTCGGCAAAAAACCTTTCATGCAATCAAGGACAAGGCATATCACTCCCCACTTTTTTCCCAGAACACGGCCGGTATTTGTCGCACCGATATTGCCCGAGCCTATAGCTCTTAAGTCCTTGCCGTGAGCTTTTGCAATAAACAAGCCGAACGGTACGGATCCCAAAAAGTAAGCAACAACTATAAGCATTATCCACGTCATTGTATTGAACTCCGTGTTTGGATTATCTCTTCATACAGTTGAATCATTTCCCGCACATGACGGTCTATGGATATTTTATCGCGAAGTGAGTCTTGTGCAATAGCTTTTGACATATTTTCAGCATTATCGGGATTTGTGCAAAACGCGATCGCTTCTGTAAGTCCTTTAACGTCATCAGGTTGCGATATTATTCTGCCATGGGTGCCATCTGCAAACATTTCCGCGGCACCGTTGAATTTGGTAGTAATAACAGGTTTTTCCGCAGCTAACCCCTCCAGGATAAATCTTGAACAGGGATCGTAATACGTCGGAAGGATCACCGCGTCCGATGCCGCAATAGCAGGCGTTATATCGCTTATCGTTCCTGCAAAAAGAATCCTGCCGGCGATATTTAATCGTTCGGCAAGCTTAAGGTACTTGTCCGGCTTGCCGCTACCTGCAACAACAAGATACGCCTCATCATTCAGTGCCATCGCTTTTATAAGCGAAGCAAGGCCTTTCAACCGGAAATTGTTGGCGGCAAAAAGAAGTATCGGCTCGTTTTTTATGCCCAATATATCGCACCATTTAGCGCGAATACTGCTGACTTCATCGGAATTGGACGGAGTTTTTAACGCAATGCCGTTTGCGATAGTGGCGATCCGGCTCTCATCGATATTGTAATGAGCGATGAATTGTTTTTTTACATATTCCGACAAGGCGGCGATCTTTATATTGGGACAATCGCGGCAAATTCTTTTTTCGGCTTTGATCATCTCAAACCTACGCCGATTTGTAAAATGCGTCATCTTTTTGAATGACGAAACAAAACAGGATTGATAGCTGTCTGCATTTCTGATCATTGCTTCGAGATAACTCCCGCCGCGCGGCTGGTATATATCTGCGAAATCAAGCGGAAGTGTGCTGTGTACGATGTCGTAGGTGTTTTGTTTTAGATGATCCTTTATCGCCTGCAGAAAAACAGAAAGAGAGATGCGTTTTCCCGCGGTATCGGCGTAAAGCTGCTTTACATTTTTCGATGGTGAATCCCCTTTAGCTGCCAATATAGTAACATCTACACCCTTTTGGCTTAACGCATCGGCGAGTTGGGAAACGGACCTTTCCGCGCCGCCTAAGGCTGTGTCTGTACGTTCGATTATTATGGCAACTTTCATAGACTCCCTTAAAGCTTACATGGCAAATGGAACCGGACGCGAATGTTTCATGTCATGAAGTGCCATCCGCCAGGCCTTAGACTTGAGTTTTCGCAAAAATCGCCTGTCTTCCGCATCGAGTTTGCTCTTACCGCAATATCGTAAATAGAACCGGAGTCTATCAGCGAGAGATACCACACTCCCCGGTGCGGAATAATGCAATTGCGTAAGGTCTTTCAGGCGGTATCGCTCTGCTAACATCTGCGGCTTAAACGCCCGATGCATATCGATCAGATGAAATTGGTCGCCGCCGCTAAAAAATATATGGCACAGGTAAAGATCGCGATGACGAAATCCGGTATCGTGAAAAGCCTTCACAAAATCTGCAAGTTTATTAATAAATTCACATCGTTTGCGATGATTTGTTGCGGATTTATTATCATAAAAACACGCTGGCAATTTCTCTTCCAGCGAATGGCCCTCTATCTCTTCCATAACCATAAAGCTGCGTTTCTCAAACAATCCGGCCCATTGATCCCCGAAAGCGACTGTCTTCGGCATAGAAATCCCGTAACGTGACAGTTGCTTGCCGGGCATATAATCGAATGCCGCGGTAGAGGAACGGCGGCGATGACAAAGCCAGTTCTTTAACTGTTTCAATGCCGGAACACTGTTATAACGTTTTAGATACAAAGCCTTATCGAAACCTGGTAATGTGAATTTGATCCTGCTTCGATGGCTGGCAAGATTTTCTTTTACGAGATTTTCATCGCCGGAAAATTCAAAGACAGCTTCGATACTTGCAAGGTCAGCCTTACGAAATGACTCGGCATAGTCCGGGCGGACGTAACATGTCTTCGACAATTCTATGAAGTCTTCCATGGGCATATTTTTATCTTCCCAGCAATTCTTCTGCGGCATTTACAACCTGATCGACGCTGATCGAGATCATACAGAGATGTTCCTCTTTATAGCACTTTGGTTTTGCACATGGAACACAATCGGCAGTGCCGACGATCTCTATTTCATCGTCATAGTCGGGCTTTGTCCACGCCGGATCGTTCGGGCCAAACAGGGTTACGACTTTTCGCCCAAGGGCCATCGCGATATGCCTCGGGCCGGTATCGTTGGTAATCACCAGGGTCGCTTTGCTATACAAAGCCTTTAATTGGCCAAGGGCAAGCGGCGTGTTTGCGAGGTTATAAAGTTCGTTTTTTGAATCCTCGCAAATCGAAGCGGCGATCTGCTCTTCTATCTCGTTAGGGGCAACCGATATTATAACTTTTGCGTCATGATCACGTATTAACCTGTCTGCTGTTTCAGCAAAACGTATCGCAGGCCAGCATTTACTGGTTCCGAATGCCCCACCCGGGACAAGAATAACAACAGGTGGAGAACCGTCAAATAAAGACGGGAATATTCTTTCGAGAGCATCGACATCGTTCTTGTCGATAGAAAGCTCTATTTGCCTGTTTT
>VRUF01000367.1 GCA_019456245.1 Planctomycetota bacterium
AGCTCTCCTGGCGCTGCGTACAGACCTGTGCTGTGCCAGTATGCCTTTGTCGACTCGCTGTAAAAACCGTGGTTATGCCATCCGGGCAAGTTTGTATTGAATGTTATATCGCGAATTACGCGTTTGGCATCGGTCGCGACTGGCCCCGGGAATACCTTCGCAGATGGGTGTGCCGTTGTTTCTTCCGGCAGCAGATTCATTATTCGTTGATTTTCGAGCGTTAAAATAAGCCATTCGAGTGATTGCTCTTTTTTGAGCGGTTTTTTCGCGGTTGGAGTGATCGGCTCATTGCTGCCGCGCAGAAGATAAAGCTTTGGCAATATGTTTTCCGGGGAAAGTGTTAGCTCCATCTCTAATAGCAATGCGGCCATCCGATCAATTTCTTCATCAGCGATGTTTTGGTTCTGTCGCAGCTTTCTTAGTAAGTCGTCAATCGTCAGTTCCCGGCTGCCGGAGATGTCCGAGTCACTGTTCGCTTTCAATACGCTGGTGCCGAAACACACAAAGATGAGTAATATTGCTAATAATTGTTTCTTCAAAGGAAAACCTCCATTTGTTCATTGTAATATTTTGGCATGCCTCCTAAGGCATTACAACAACCGATAGGTTTATTTTTCCTGCGGTTGCCGGCCATATCAGCTTTTTGCCGGAAACAGTCTCGGCTTTGATATAATACTCAATATCTTCTGTTACCTGCGGTACACTCACGGTATATACCGCTCGATTTACATGCTTTATGTCAACCTTACTGAAATTATTTCTGCCCAGAGGTCGGTAGTACAATTCGGCTGACTTAGCCGGTTTATTATCCATGATGATGACCTTTAGCTTTAAGGATTCGCCCTTGTTCAAAACTGTTCTAACAGTCGGAACGATAAGTCTGGGCTGACCCTGGTATTCTTTTGGCGCTATTGCATCTTCCGGGAGCGGTTGGCCGATCATATCGGCTAACCCTTTAGCCGTTTCCCGGATATTCATCAGGTTGTTGTGACCTTCCCAATTTAGAATTGTTTGCATTCCACCAACGGTGCTGATCGTTGCCATCTGGTACTCGATTGCCTTGCCGATCTGCAGGACAAGTTCTTTGTAAGCGGGCAGCATCTTTTCTATTGCGATCTCTTTCTTTTTTTGATCTGTTTCTGTGGTCAACTCATTATAGATGGAATTTAGCTGTCTCCAAAGACATTCGGCATGTGCTGTCGCGCGCGTGTAACGGAAATTGTTCAGCCAATAATCGAATCGTTCAAGGTTCCCTTCGCCGCGCACTTTGTGGCGTATCTTTTCGAATTCATCCACGAACTTGTATTCACGCGATACTTTGTCCCAGCTACGTCCATCCGGTGCCAGTCCGCCTGCTCCGCCACCGTTAGTGCCTGTCCAATCTGCTACAAGCGGGATATGACCGTCAAGTCTGGAGAAAAATTTTGCTGTATCATCGGCGACTTCCGGTCCGAACATGGCAAGGCACCAGTCGGCGTAAAAATCATCGACCGGCAGACCTCTTGGTTTGAACTTCGAACCTGTTTCGCCCCACATTAAGACAGGCGTAGGACGCCAAAAAGAGATGT
>VRUF01000103.1:0-319 GCA_019456245.1 Planctomycetota bacterium
CCTTGGCACAATATGAATATGCACATGTCCCGGCAAACCGGCACCGGCACACCTGCCAAAGTTGATGCCGACATTAAATCCATGCGGACTAATCGCCGCCGTCAACACCTTCTTGCAATCACGGGTAAGTTTCATAAACTCCAGCAATTCTTCATCGCTGGCCTGGTCAAGATCGGGTATGTGCCTGATCGGGGCAATCATAAGATGTCCGTTGTTGTACGGAAACCGGTTAAAAACAACCAGGCAGTTTTCCGTCCTCCACAACACAAGGTTCTCTCCGTCGGCAGCGGCATTGCCTGCATAGTCACAAATAAAACAA
>VRUF01000103.1:329-9936 GCA_019456245.1 Planctomycetota bacterium
ATATATTCGATGCGCCACGGCGCCCATAGATTTTTTCCCTGCACCGGAAAACTCCTCGCCAGGCTAGTCTGCCATAAGTTTTATCGTAAGTTTTTGGTCGATCGTCAGCATCGGCGGGTCACCGAGCGGCGCCGGAAAAGATGCTGTTATCAAAAGACGATATTCCTGTTCATCGCTTTCAACGATACCGGAATCGACGTTAAATACCTGGACTCCGGAACCTTCCAAAGATTTGAACTTGTAATTACGCAAAAAACCGAACATTCCCTGCATACGAAAACCGCGCTCGTACAATCTTGGCCAGTCGGGAAGTTTCTCATCGGAAAGGGCAAAAGTACTTTGAATCTCAACTTTTCTTTCTGCGCCTTCTGCCTCGACCTGCCCCGGACCGCCATCGGCAAGAGTATATGTTATCTCTCTAGCCGCTCGTACAGGAACAGGAAGGGGAATATACTCCAGCCTCTTCCATGTCTGACCTTTAACTGCGCCAACCGTTCCCTGGGGAACCGACGTGACAGAATCCCACAAGTGTTTCTGTAAAGCAATAAAATCAGCGATCATATCAGGACTCTTCATCCTCCCCTGCCTGTCGGACGTTTTAATCGATTTATTGCCAAGCTCAAGCACCAGCGCATCCATCTCAGAATTATCCAACACCTTACCCACCGGCGAGATCGTAAAGTTAAAACTGCGACCGGCCAGCAAATCCGCCACATCCGCGGAAGGTTTGCCTTTCAGGCCCCTGCGGGTAACCTTTGCAGATTCACACACCGCCTTCATCGTCGTAATGCCATACACCTCTACCGGCCCGACAGGACTGTACGACATGACAAGTTCGAGCTTCTCTGATATATTCGTAGGTTTGGATTTGCCCGCGGAACCGTCAAGATCGGTTTCGACATTTCTCTCAGATACCATCCGGTACTTAATCGATGAGTCATTTTCAAATTTAACCGCAAGGATAGTCCGCGACTTCTCCTGGCATCCCATCTGGCAGATCATACACAAAAGCACTATTGTAATTATTATAAAATTACGCAAGTTAGTTCCTTTCACTGCTTTTTATACTTCAGTTCAAAAACTATTATTTAACACTCTCGAGGCTGATCGAATAAATCAGATTGAATTTTATCATATCCGGGTTCTCTTTCGCAGCTACACCTATAGCTACACCCATAGCCTCACCCGTAGTTGCATAATTTGCAACCAGTTTTTCATCGTAATCTGCGACCAGTCCGCCGGAAGAATCAAAAGTCATATCTCCGGAATATGTTTCTGCTCCGTCAACCATTGGGCCAAGGAAGGCCGCTATCGGAGATACTTCTCCCGCATCCTCAGCAGATTCAGCGCTTTCGGCAGCTTCCATTGAAACATGGATCATTTTTTTGCCGTCCTTTCCTTCTATATTCGAAACCGTATATGTTTTCTTAAATGACTTCGGAGGAAGCAGTAACTCGTGACCTATCGAAATCTTATACCAGTTGTCGCCTGCACTAACTTTATTTAACCCGTCAGTGGGAATACCAGGTATCCCGTGACGTTTTGATATTTCCTTTTCATTTAATAATGCCTTTGCTATCTCCGCTGCATCAATACCCTTTATAGCCGCCATAGCATCTTTTGTATCGACAGATGATGCTTTTCCATCTGGCATTAGTTTTACCGTATAACTTTTTCCTATAAGGTTATAAGCAGAATCCTTCTTGTCCTCTTCTCGATTGCTGTCAAAATCGATCGAGACACCTTTCGGAGCTTCCCGATACACACGGATATCTTTAAAAGTGATCTTTGCTATCGCACTTCCGTCGGCATTTACGGTTTCGATCACCTGATCGAATTTAATATCGAGTTGGATATTAACCCTGTCGACCTTTGTCTTTTTCAATGCAGGCTGCTCAAAAATAACTTCCTGCGTCATTTCAGAAGCGGATCTGTAAGTTGCAACCTGACCTGGAACATACTTTAAGGAAATATCTGCCTTGACAGCAACAGGCTCATCGACATCTTTAACCTCAGGAGCGCATCCTGCAAATAACACAAAAAAAACACCCATCGACAATAAACACACTGTAGTTTTGGACATAAACATAACAAACTCCTTATTCTTTAAAAAACATCTTATTAAAATCAAGCCATATACAAGCAACCTATATAACTGATTGCGATTAAAATTTCCCGTCTTTTCGCGGCTAAGTAATACGGCAATATAAGTTATGCCCTTACTCGCGTCAATTTATTACCCTTAAGGGTACAATTATAGGAATGCCCGCATTTTTAGCAACATTTATTCTGTAACCAACCGCAAAATAGACAGTTACAGCCATCAATTACACCCATTTGTGTCGTCAAAACCGCAATTTCACCGGTCTATGCCCAATTTTACTGATTTTACGGTTCCTTCGCCTCCGCTCCAAAGCTATAATAGAGGGTAGCTCTAATAATTGCTTTTAGGTGGCAAGTAGAATATTTTTGTATTCTGGCAAGGAAGGGAAATCAGCCTTAGCCGAAGCTAAGGCGGTTTTTTCCTGACACCGTCCAGAATCAAAAAGATTCGCTTGTTCGCCAAAATGAATTTTTAGAGGTGCCCTGAATGTTTACAGAATTTATGGATGGCGGAAGTTCGCCACAGTTAACAGATGAGATTTTGGAGTTGTCCCATGAGAAGCGACACGATCAAAAAAGGTTTCGAACGAGCACCCCACAGGGCACTGCTGCATGCCTGCGGACTTAAAAACGAAGATATCGGCAAACCCTTTATTGCCGTCGCCAACAGTTTCTGCGAAGTCGTACCCGGCCACGTACACCTCGACAAGGTGGCAAAAGTTGTAAAACAAGCCATTCGAGATGCCGGCGGTGTTCCTTTCGAGTTCAACACCATCGCCATTTGCGACGGAATCGCAATGGGACACGGCGGGATGAAATACTCCCTTGCTTCACGAGAGATTATAGCCGACGCCGTCGAAACCATGATAAATGCGCACTGTTTTGACGGAATGGTCTGTATTCCCAACTGCGACAAAGTTATCCCGGGCATGCTAATGGCGACGATGCGGCTGAACATTCCGACCATCTTTGTCTCGGGCGGACCGATGGCTGCCGGAAAAACAAAGGAAGGAAAAGCCGCCGACCTCATCAGTATCTTCGAAGGCGTCGCGGAATTCAACGCCGGAAAGATCGACGAAGCACAACTCAGCGAACTGGAATGCTGCGGCTGTCCCTCCGAGGGAAGCTGCTCGGGCATGTTCACCGCCAACAGCATGAACTGTCTCTGCGAAGCAATTGGGATGGCACTGCCCGGAAACGGAACCATACTCGCTATCAACCCCAAACGTCAGGAGCTTTACAAAACCGCGGGCAAAAGGATCGTCGAACTGGTCGCTAAAGACTTAAAACCACTCGACATCGTCACGGAAAAATCAATCGACAACGCCTTCGCCCTGGACATGGCAATGGGCGGATCGACAAACACCGTCCTGCATACCCTTGCAGTGGCAAACGAAGCGGGCATTGAATACGGCCTCCAGCGAATCAACGACATCTCCGCCAGATGCCCCAACATATGCAAGGTTTCGCCATCGAGCGCATGGCACATGGAAGACGTAGACGCCGCAGGCGGCATAAGCGCCATCCTCAAAGAGATCAGCAAAGTCGAAGGAATAATTGCAGAAGACTGCATAACAGTAACCGGCGAAACACTCGGCGAAGTCATCGCCGGCGCCGACATCAAGAACACCGATTGCATACATCCGCTGGAAAACGCGTATTCCAAAACCGGCGGACTTGCTATACTCCACGGCAATCTTGCTCCCAAAGGCTGCGTCGTAAAAAGTGCAGGCGTTGCACCGGCTATGCTGACACATTCCGGACCTACCGTCATCTTCGAAAGTCAGGAACAGGCCTGCGAAGGTATCCTCGCGGGAAAAGTCAAAGCAGGCGACGTCGTCATCATTCGCTACGAAGGTCCCAAAGGCGGCCCCGGTATGCAGGAGATGCTAAGCCCGACAAGCTATATAATGGGTGCAGGACTCGGAGAATCCGTCGCACTAATCACAGACGGCCGCTTCTCAGGCGGAACAAGAGGTGCATGCATCGGACACGTAAGCCCCGAAGCTGCCGTAGGCGGACCTATCGGACTGGTCAATGAAGGCGACATCGTAGAAATCGACATACCAAACAACACGATCAACGTAAAGCTCTCAGATGACGAACTCGCCGAACGCAAAAAACAATGGAAACCAAGGCCTGCCAACATAACAAAGGGCTATCTCGCAAAATACGCCTCAATGGCAACAAGCGCAGACACCGGCGCAATACTAAAGTGGTAGTTTAGAAGTGACATCGAATAATAAAACAAAATGGTACGCCGCCGGCCTGCACTTTGAATGCACAGGCTGCGGACAATGCTGTTCAGGACCCGGCGAAGGTTACGTCTGGATAACAAAACCGGAGGTCAAATTCCTCGCAGAACACCTGTCCCTTACACTGGAAGATACGCACAAAAAATATCTCCGGCGCATCATTGTCCGCCACAGCATTATCGAGCACCCAAAGAGCAAGGATTGCATTTTTCTTTCGCAATGCGCCGATTCCCGCAGCTGTTCTATTTACCCGGTCCGCCCAAATCAATGCAGGACATGGCCTTTCTGGGACATGAACCTTCTAAACTCGGACATGTGGAACTCTGTAGCAATAACGTGCCCAGGAATAAACCGCGGAAAATACTACAGCTTCGAAGAGGTCGAAAAACTCAAAAAGCAGAATAGCTGGTGGAACGATGAAAACTGACGACAACATCACCTCCGCTGTTGCCTCGGTATACGAATGGATCGACTCTAAAGCCGCCGGCAGAACACCATGCGATGCCTGCGGCAACTGCTGTGACTTCAAACAGTACGACCACCGCCTGTACGTAACCTCAGTAGAACTTCAATATCTCGTAACTACTCTCGGACCAGCGGCTATTAAAAAAATGAACGACGGCATCTGTCCATACAACGAGAATAACAAATGCACAATTCACAAAAATCGCTTCGCCGGCTGTAGAATATTCTCATGCCAGTCAGATGCGGATTTCCAATCCCGCCTAGCCGAAGAATCGCTGGCAAAACTAAAATCGATCGGATATAAATATCATTGGCCATACTGTTATGTAGACCTCGCAACCGGCCTAAACGATCTTACAGAACAACCCTGACCTGAAAAAAAATGTGAGCCATGCAAAAAAAAATCCCGCTTACCTCCGATAATCTACGCCCCCTTCATCGCGAAACGCAAACAAACAAAAATATCAGCCCAACACTTGTAAATTCGCTCGCTTCTGCTTGAAATTTACTGCCAATTCCCGTATAATAACATTTGTAAATTAACTGTAACGTTTGATGCGCCGGGGGGCAAAATGAGACGTATTACAATAACAATTAATTTCTTTTTGGCTATCAAGGCAGCCAGGGGGCCGCCGGTCAGAAAAAAGAAAACCTTTTTTTCCAGCCCGAAGATACAACAAGATCCCAACTTCGCTTGACCATAAACTCCCCAAATAACTCCACTTACCATCGCTTACTATAACAGGAAGAGTTATGCCTCCCGAATAGTTATGCGCAAAATCCAGCTTCCGTATAATCAAAATATCTTTCCCGCGATTAATCTTGCAATAAATCCCGATTAAAATACGTCATTGGACATTGATAATTTACGGGTTTTTGGTATAATTACGGGTGTTTTGATTAAGAAAAGGACTTTCCAGTATAGGTCCAGATCTTAAACCGACATATTTTGTAGTGGGTAACTCGATCTATTTGTAATGATAAAGTCACTTTCCATATTCGGTTCGCGTATCTTCATCACATTTACGATGTGGTACGTGCCCATGCTCTGGGTAATTGCACTGCTGACTCTCTCGGGATGCGGCGATCTCTTTTCCGAAAAATCTGTCGAACTGGAATCAAGAAACATCCTCCGGGAAATAAGCCAGGTCGACCTCGCCGAAAACCCCGATCTTCAGATACCCGATATCTACAGACAACCACCGCAGATACTCGAAGGCATCACCGCAGGAAAAACCGACGCCAGGCTCTTCTACTTTTCCCGCTATACAATCGTTACCGAACTTGCCAAACTTGTCAACGAACAATACATCAAGAAATTTTTTGACCCAAAGGGAAAACCATATCCCGTCGTAGACTACAGCGTCAGCGTAAACGCCGGCACAAATCAAATCATCGTTCGCTGCCCCACTGTTGAAGATGCAAAACAGGTTCAGCATTTCCTTGAACAGGTAGACGTTCCGCCGGTACAGATAAAGATCGACTGCCTCATCTCCGAAGTATACGCCGACCACACTATGGACTGGGAAACAACGCTGAAAATAGAAAACCTGCTGGGTCAAAAAATAAATCTTGGAGGAAAGGAAACAGCTGCCGCAGGACTGCTGCCTGCATTCCCAGGAGCCGCCCTGCGTGACGCGGCAAGGGCAGGTTTAGGTCTGAAAACCGGGTATATTCTAAACGAAGGAGTGAAGGGACACGAGTTTAGAGCGCTGGTTGACATACTCGTTTCAAGAGGGTACCTGAAGATTCTGATGAACCCAACGCTGGAAGTCGTTAACGGCCAGACCGCAACCATCGAAACCAAGGAACATGTTCCGCTTGACGAGGTCAGCTACGTCAACTCTGACGGAAAGGTCATTACAACATCGAAACGCTACGAAGATGTTGTGGATTCGCTTAAGGTCACACCCTATGTCTTTGCGGACGGTTCCATCGGAATTACGACAGAAGCGGTCATCGGCTCAAAATCGACTCCGGAAGGTGTATCGCAGATATCAATCCTGACAGAACGCAAGATCACCATAGCTGAAAACCGCATCCGACCAGGAGAAAGCCTCGTAGTCGGGGGAATAACCAAAACAGAAAAACGCGCCGTAGTTCGGGGCGTACCCCTGCTTAAAGACATACCGCTGCTTGGTGTGCTCTTTTCAAGTAAAGACTTCGAGGAAAGAGGAAAAGAAGTCCTATTTATCCTCACACCAACGATCTCCACCGGCGGTCGTCCAAACGCAGAAGTTATGCGCGATATAAGAAGAAAACATGAAATGATAAAAACAAAAACCACATTGATAAACACTTTAAAAGATCCCTTTGGAAAAAAACAATACGTCGAACTTGTTGAAAAAAAAGCTGCTGATGCCCGGGCACAGAAAATGCAGGCTCAAAGTAAAGCAAACAGGCTTCGGCAGGAACTTAGAACTACGAAACAGCGGACCGAAAGTGAAAAATTAAACAAAGAACGTGCCCGCAAGGAAACCGTCGAAGTAGCATCAGAACTCCAGGCAACAAAAAAACAATACCTGCAGATGAAAGCAGACTACGAAGATGCCATCTCAAAATGGATGAAAGAACAGCAGAAAAATAACCCTAAGCCTGCTCCCGCAAATCCTTAGCCTGCACCGGCCCCGAAAAAATAATCGTCTGTCAGTTTGGGAATTTCATTTCAAAACTCCATCTCGACCTCATGCTCCAGAGACTCCAGGGGACATCCCGCACACTTGGGACGAACCTTGCAATGCTCTTTGCCGACGCGCACAAACAACGCGTGAAACTCGTTAAAGAGCGCAACATCGGCAGCGAGGTTGCTCTCGAAAAACTCCCGAACCTGTTCATACCCCGCCTCGGCATCGATAAGCCTGTGACGAAAAAGCACCCGGCATGTATAGCTGTCCACAACGAACACAGGTCTCTGGAACGCATAAAGCAATATGCTGTCGGCTGTCTCACGCCCGATACCCTTTACACCCAAAAGCTCCTCGCGAAGCGAATAAGAATCCAGCCCCTCAAGCCGCGAAAGGTCGCCGTCGTAATTTTCAAAAAGCCACCCCAAAAAATTCTTCAAACGCCCGGCCTTAACATTATAGTACCCCGCAGGACGGATCAAACCCGCCAACTCAGACGTATCCATCGCAAAAACCTTCTTCGCATCGAGACAACCGGCCGCCTTAAGATTCTCGATCGCAAGCTCCGTATTGCCCCAGTTGGTATTCTGAACCAGGATCGCACCGGCTATCATCTCAAAACGACCGTCTCCGGGCCACCAGTGCTGGGCGCCGTAACTGGAAAAAAGCAATTCGTAAATCTCCTTCAATCGCTGACCAACCATACCGAGCCTTCAAATAAAACATCTTTTGGGCTTTTTGCTTTACATTCGCAAAAAACCATATTACTCTCATAACGCTCAAACAACGGCGATGCAATAACCAGCAGTATAAACTAATAATTATGAACTAACAACTAAGCTATGGAAGATAATTCCACTGACATCTCAAGTCGACTTTTTACATTTAAGCCCGACTCATACTTCGATCGGACCAGACGCCCCGTCTATGCCATAACATATCTCCTCGGATTTCTCGTATTTTACGAACTGGGCCTGATATTGATCAGATCCCAGATCATAACACTGTCCGCAAAAAACGTACGAGTCGTCTCATTCGCATGGATACAAAACATACTCGTTCAGTACCTCAATTTTACACCGGCAGCGACATGGTTTATTACGCCTTTAGTCGTAATCCTCATACTCCTGGCTTTACAGATAACATCAAAAACAAAGTGGAAGGTCTACTTCAAAGATTTCGTCCCGATGACAATCGAATGCATCCTGCTTGCACTACCTCTGATCGTACTGTCTCTGGCAATAAATCGTACTTCCGCCCCGCAACCGGAAAATACTTCGCTCGCAAATTCCATGCAGGCTATTATATGCTCGTCAGGCGACGCCTGCGATTGGCTCGCTTCCGGCATAAACTCCATCGAAAATCAATCTGCCAACCTGTTCGCCAGGATCATCACCGGAATCGGAGCAGGAATCTATGAAGAATTCATCTTCAGGCTCATTCTTATCTGCATCTTCATGATGATACTACAGGACTTGCTAAACGTAAAGCCCATAAGTGCAATAGTCATTTCCGTCATGGCATCGGCAGTACTCTTTAGCTTACATCACCACATTTTCTATATGGACGGAGTAATACAGATCGGCGAAAGCTTCTCGCTCGTCAGGTTCCTCTTTAGAACGCTGGCCGGAATATACTTCGCTGCAATCTTCGCTTCAAGAGGCTTTGCTATCGCCGCCGGTACACACATTTTTTACGATATCATCGCAGCTCTGACAAATGTCCTCATATTCCCCCCTTCGGCGTAGAAAAAAATCTGCAAAGTCACATGTTTTTTAAAAAAAAATAGCTCCCATTACCCGTTTATCTGTACATACTTGCAGGATATTCGTCCGATAAGCACGACAAAACGGCTTATCAATACTGATAATGCACTTGAACCAACCCTGATGTTTTTGGTATAATAACATAGTCGAATTTTAGAAAAGTAATGCTTTAGAAAAGTGACAGTAATTAAGGGCTGTCAAACACAGAGATGAGGGGCAACAAATGGATAAACCGAAGACAGACCTGGCAATAAGCGATTTGTCGTTTTCTCTTTACCAGAGATCCGTACATCCGGAACTTTTTAACATCTACGTCGAGAGAAAACTCAAAACCAGCAGGTATGAAGCGACCATCTGGGCAACCGGATGCTCGCATGTCATCAGTGTCTTCGTT
>VRUF01000008.1:0-16762 GCA_019456245.1 Planctomycetota bacterium
GGTTTCTTCGCAGAAGTTATCGTAGCACCGGGCTTCGACGCTGACGCCGTAGAAGCTATCAGAACCCTGAAGGGTTGG
Organism: Planctomycetota bacterium; assembly: GCA_019456245.1. Classification (GTDB taxonomy): domain Bacteria; phylum Planctomycetota; class Phycisphaerae; order Sedimentisphaerales; family Anaerohalosphaeraceae; genus VRUF01. The sequence goes on from VRUF01000008.1 coordinate 79, forward strand.
GGCAAGAACGTAAGACTCATGGAAACCGGACCGATAGACCGCACTAAGATCGATGATTCCGAATACGATGTCCGCTGCATTGTCGGCGGCATGCTCCTCCAGAAACGCGACATGGTCGCATGGGAGCCGGAAAACCTCACATATCCCACCAAGGTCAAACCAACACCAGAACAGCTCGAGGATCTGCGGGTTGCATGGATCACTGCCAAGCACGTAAAGAGCAACACCATCACACTCGTAAACGGAAAAAAGCTCGTCGGCGTAGGTGCCGGCCAGATGAACCGCGTAGAATCAGGCCTCATCGCATTCAAAAACGCCGGCGATATGTCAAAAGGTGCAGCCATGGGGTCGGACGCATTCTTCCCATTCCCTGACAATATCGTAAATGCCGCAAAAGCTGGCATCGCGTGCATAGTCCAGCCGGGAGGTTCCGTAAAGGACGACGAAGTTATCGCTGCCGCAGACGAAGCAGGCATAGCGATGGTCTTCACAGGAAAGCGTCACTTCAAACACTAAGAGCCTTAATATAAGTATATCAGTTTTTATTTGAGCCCGCCTTTATGGCGGGCTCAGTTTTTTTAATTGAATTTCCTCTAAATAGCGGATATATATTATACTATGACTGATATAGCCATTCCAATTTCTGCTTCGAATTTAACCGACGCAAAAGCCCAGGTAGAACTCGCCATTACCGCCTCCCCGGATATACTCGAATTACGCACAGATTACCTGCAAAACCTAACCGCCGACATGCTTGACGAACTCCTGGCCTTTACCGCATCCAAAAACCAGCCTGTAATAGTAACATGTCGCGACCCCAGACAGGGCGGCCAAAACGACTACCCCCTCGACCTGCGTATTGCGATACTAACCCGCGCAGCTTCAGCAGGCGCAGATTTCATAGACTGTGAATACGAAAATTATCGAAATGAAGATACGTTCGCAGCGATCCGGCAGGCCCTCAGTTCCTCAAATACACGCCTGATCCTCTCCGCTCACGATTTCAGCGGCTGCTTCAAAGACTTGGGCGCCCTCTACGAAGAAATGCTAGCCGCCGATCCCGAAGCGATCCACAAACTCGTTTACACCCCGGCCCACATTAACGACTGCTTTCAGGCATTCAAACTGCTAAAGAACAAACGCTCAGATGCAATAGTTTTAGCAATGGGTCCACACGGAGTTATAACCCGCATCCTCGCCAAAAAGCTCGGCGCCTTCCTCACATTCGCCTCTCTTGATGAAATTGCCGAAACCGCCCCCGGACAGATCGCCATCCAAACACTCAAATCCCTCTACCGCTGGGACAATATAACACCGAACACCCGTCTTTTCGGCGTCATCGGCAACCCCGTCGCCCATTCGTTAAGCCCGGCCATTTTCAACGCCTGTTTCGACAAGCAGGGCATTGATGCCCTATACTTGCCAATCCTCCTCGCCGGTGAAGGTGACCAATTCGATTCGTTTATCGAAAACGTAATAGACGCCGAAATGGATTTCCATGGTTTCAGCGTCACAATCCCCCACAAGGCACACGCCCTCGATTACGTCGAACGAAAGGGCGACTACCTCGAACAATTAGCAGCCGACATAGGCGCCGTCAACACCCTCAAGATCGGCTTCGACCGCATCGTAAGCGGATACAACACCGACTATGCGGGCGCAATGGACGCAATCGAATCCGCCCTCGCCGTAGGAAAGCATTCCCTTCACTCCGTAGACGTTGCGATCATCGGCGCAGGAGGAGTAGCAAGGGCGCTCGTCGCGGGTCTCTCAGACGTCGGCGCATCGATCACCATCTACAATCGCACACTCGAAAAAGCAAAATCACTCGCCGAAGAATTCAATTGCAAATACGCACCCTTGCCCAAGGCCCACGAAACAAACGCCAGGCTAATAGTAAACTGTACCAGTATAGGAATGCACCCAAACGTAGAAGACAGCCCACTTCCGCAGGAAACTATAAAACCCGGCACTGCGGTTTTCGACACTGTCTACAACCCACTGAAAACAAAGCTGCTGCAATACGCCGAACAACAAAACGCAAAAACAATAAACGGAGCAGAAATGTTCATACGTCAGGCGATGGCACAGTTCAAAATATTCCTCGCAAAAGATGCCGACGAAAACCAAATAAGAAAAACCATCCTAAAAAACCTGCTTTAATAACAGATTTACCTCACTGTTTTCCAAAAAAAACGCTCATTTTATCCCCAAAAACATAAAATCCTTGCAAAAAGTCACCCCATATCCTAAACTGGATACGTAAAATGCATCCTCAATTCGGCGGTACAGAAAAGAGACTCAATAAAAACCCTGGGAAAGGAAATGCCATGAAAGCTTTTGTATTTACTCTTTTGCTCTGTACGATCTTTATCGCCCCATCACTTGCCCAAACCTCCTCACCCGTTGACAACCTCATCTCAAGGATGCCCGAAGACGTTCTGGGGTATTACGCCTTTAGCGGTCTCGAAACCGCAAAGCCCCAATTTGACAAATCATCGATTGGCGGTATTTGGAATACCCTTTCTTTCCAGATTTTTTACAACGCCATAAAGACGCAAATAATTGCTAAAATAGAATCTGAGGATCCCAACAACTCTGTCGAGGTAAAACAGGTCTTCAGCTTTGCCTCTGAACTGGCAAACTTTCCCCTTGTAATAGGCGTATCACCAAGCCGGAACTCGGATTTCCCGGTATCACCATTCGCCATCGTAGATGTATCTGCCGAAAAAACCCGGGTAAATGAAGCCCTGCTAAAGTTGCACAAACTCGATAAAGAGGGAGATATAATCGAAGTCGAGATCGCAAACATAAAGTTGTATACCACAAAGGACGATGGCGAAGAAAAGCTGTACTGGGGCTGGGTAGACAATTACTTCGTTTTTGCCATAAATAACCCCCGGGGCCTGACTGTAAAAGCCCTGTCCGCAAAACCCAAAGACACCACCAAATACATCCGCACGGAAAACGCTAAAAACGATATTCTCACAGCATATATCGATGTCACAAAAATTCTTGATACCGTCAAGTCTGCATTTCCTCCTGAAGAAGCCGAGGATATAAAGAAAGTCGAAGCCGTACTCGATATTCTTGGATTCGCCGACATCACCCACATCAAATCAAGCTGTGGTTTCAATGGACCCGATGTTCAGTCAACCGACCTGCTGGCTTTTTCAGGCCAAAGAAAAGGCATCCTCGCTGCAATGAAAAAGATCGACATGAAAAGCTTCGATGCTGTAGACGCAAGAGCCGCCGCCGCGTCTGTAGTTAACATAGACTTCTCTGCGATATACGATGTCGTAATGCAGACCATAAAGGCAGTCGCTCCGTCTGCTGGATACGACAAAATACAGCAGGCTATTAAAGATTTTGAATCCGAGTCAGGCATGAATATCAGATCAGGCCTGCTCGAAAGTCTCGCTGGCCCCCAAACATTCTACGTTTTTACCGCAGGTTCTGTGCCCGAAGCACCCGCCGGCGGAGCTGCCGTCGTTGTCAAACTCAAAGACAAGACGGCATTTGAAAATTCAATGAACGCCCTGGAAAAGCTTATTTCAGCCCAAAAAAATCAAATGCTCCAGATCACCTCGCAGGTCTACAAAGGCAGAACAGTCCATTTCTACACCGCAATGCCGCTGGCTATGATGCAGATGGTCCCCTCATGGACCATCGTAGACGACCAGCTTCTGATAACTTCCAATCAGGGACTGCTTGATGTCGCAATAAACCAGCTAACTTCCCAAAATCCTGCGCAAACATCGATCAGGTCGATAGAGGCATTCAAAAAAGAAACACAAAATATCCCCGGCAACCTTTTAAGTTTCACGTATAAGGATTCACAAAAGCAGGCAACCCAGTTTATGGTCTCCGCACAGCAGTTTTGGCCGCTGATGTCTATGGGCCTCGCAAAGCAAGGCATCTTTCTACCGACAATGCTTCCACAAATACAAGACGCCATCAGCAAAATCAATCCATCAGTCTCATATACATGGCATGCCGCCGATGGTATACACACAAGCTATAAAGGCTCAGGTCTGGAAATGAGTACCGGGGCGATAGCAGTAGGTGTCGGTGTAGCGATTTTGATGCCCGCACTGGCAAAAGCGAAAAAAACAGCCCAAAAAGTGGTCTCAGCATCCAATCTAAAGGGAATAGGAACCGCATGCGTTGTTTATGCCTTCGACTATAACGATAATTTTCCCCCCGACCTGGAGGCTTTGATCAAAGAAGCCGACCTTTCTCCAAAGACGCTCCAGTCAACACGCAAGCCGAAGAATTTTGACGGACCGTCCTTCATATACATCCCCGGCCAGAGCGGAAGAAACAATCCAGCCAATGTTCTCGCCTACGAAAACCCCGCTTTCCTGAAGGATGGAACAAATGTCCTCTATGTTGACGGTCATGTCGAGTTCGTAAAACCCGAACGGTTCAAAAAGGCCCTTCAAGAGACATACAACCGTCTTAACGAAGAAATGCCCAAGACTAAATTCCGTAATAAATGTGCACCATAGACAAATTAGCGGAAATTACCGTTGAATAGTGATTTATTGTTGCCCAAACGCTATTTTTGCAGAATTGACCGCTTGTATTTCAAGGCTCTGCTGTATATAATCCGGTTTTATAAGTAATTTTGAGGGATTAACAAAATGGCTAAACCGGAAAAAATCGTCCTCGCATACAGCGGCGGACTCGATACCAGCGTTATTCTCCCATGGTTAAAGGAAACATACGGCTACGATGTTGTTGCCTTCGCCGCCGAACTTGGACAGGGCGATGAACTAAAAGGCATAAAGAAAAAGGCCCTCGCAACAGGCGCAATTAAATGCATCGTCGCCGATCTCCGCAGGGAATTCGTAACAGATTACGTCTGGCCAATGCTAAAAGCAGGCGCCATCTACGAACACGAATACCTCCTCGGCACAAGCATAGCACGCCCCCTGATCGCAAAGAAACAGGTTGAGATCGCCCACGCAGAAGGCGCAACCGCAGTAGCACACGGCGCAACAGGAAAAGGCAACGATCAGGTACGCTTCGAGCTTACCTTCCTCGCCCTCGACCCTTCGCTAAAGATCGTCGCACCGTGGAAGGACCCCAACTTCGAGCTCACTTCCCGAGAAGCTGCCGTCGATTATGCAAAAAAAAGAAAGATACCCATCGACCAGAGCAAGAAAAAAATATACTCGCGGGACAGAAACCTTTGGCACATCAGCCACGAAGGCGCAGACCTCGAGGACCCGTGGAACGAACCGCTCGACAACCTCTTCGTAATGTCAAAACCGGTTTCAAAAACTCCCAACAAGCCCGACTACGTTGAGATAGGTTTCAAAGAAGGAATACCCGTAAGGTTAAATTCAAAGGCAACCGGTCCCGTAAAAATGGTCGAAGAATTAAATCGCATCGGCGGAAAACACGGCGTAGGACAAGCAGACATCGTCGAAAATAGACTCGTAGGAATGAAAAGCCGCGGCGTATACGAAACACCAGGCGGAACCATACTCACTACCGCACATCGTGCAATAGAAAGCCTCACACTCGACCGCGAAACGATGCACTACAAGCAGCTTATAGCACTTAAATACGCCGAAATGGTCTACAACGGAATGTGGTTCTGCAAGCTCAGAGAAGCTCTCGACGCATTTGTAGACGTTACTCAGCAAAACGTAAACGGCACGGTAAAACTAAAACTCTACAAAGGCCGATGCACACTTGCCGGTATAAAAAGCCCCCAAAGCCTATACCGCCCGGACCTGGCCAGTTTCACAATGGGAGCAGAATACGACTCTACAGACGCAACAGGTTTCATACGCCTCCTCGGTCTGCCAATGCAGGTAGCCGGAATAGTAGACAGAAAGAAAAACAAAAAGAAAAAGTAAAATAATTCAGTAGGGCGGAAGGGATTAACCGCTCAATCCTGTTCACGGAGGTTAAATGGTACCATTGTGGTTTTATATTGTTGTTATATCTGCCTTTGGCGCATGCATAGGCAGTTTTCTAAACGTCGTTATCTACCGCCTCCCGCGAGACAAATCCCTCGTATCGCCGCCATCGACATGCCCCGGCTGCAACAAACTTATCGCATTCTACGACAACATCCCAATTTTCTCATGGCTCATCCTTGGCGGCAAATGCAGAAACTGCAAGATGAAGATTTCACCCCAATACATAATGGTAGAATTTTTAACTGCCGCCTTTTTCGTAGCTTTTTTCCTCCTAAACTTCCAATATGGCGAAAATAGATTCAGACTCCACGAACTCCAGGGCCTTGACGCCTTCATTAACGGCGGCTATGTCTTTTACATTATGCACATAACCCTGATTGCATGTTTCATCGCCGCTTCAGTAATAGACCTGAAGCTCTGGATCATTCCATTGTCGATCTGCTGGTTCGTAACCGCCGCCGGATTTATCGGATCAACCATCGGCAGGGCGATAATAGGCTCTACCTCAGGCGATCCCCTCATAATAGGTTTCTACCAGGTTGCCCCCTTCGATTCCGCAATCACCGCAATTCTCGCCACAGGCGCAACAGTTGGTCTTATTATCTCGTTAATTTTGCTCGCAAAAGGAATAATAAAAAGAAGTTACCCATTTGAAGAATCCCAGGACGAAAACGCCCAGGAAATTAATTACAATCATAGAATTGAAATGTTAAAGGAAGTCCTTTTTCTGTTACCAATAATAATCTGTGCCTTTATAGCCCTGATTTTATACCAAAAGGTTCCGCAGTTTTGTCAGTTTTGGCAGAATTTCGCTAATATACCTGCCGCAAAGGGCTTTTTCGCAAGTCTCTGGGGTTATTTTATCGGATGTGCGGTAGTCTGGGCAACACGCATACTAGGGACCCTTGGCTTTGGAAAAGAAGCCATGGGACTAGGCGACGTCCACCTCATGGGTGCCGCTGGAGCCGTAATTGGCCCCGTTTTTGTGGTGATCGCATTCTTTGTAGCTCCATTTTTCGGACTTGCATGGGCCGCGTACCAGACATTTTTTAAAAAAACAAGGCAAATTCCTTACGGTCCGTTCTTGTCTTTAGCAGTATTTGCGGTTATGATTTTTCATAACTTCTTCAGAATGTACATTGCGACTGTCTATTTTATGAGAGAAACGAGTTTTTAGAAAAAGGAGAATCACATGAAAAACTTGCATTACAGAACAATTCTAATTTTAGTTCTCGTTCTAACCGTCATTTCACTTACCGGTTGTACGAACTGGAAACGTAAGTACGAAGATGTAAACGTTGTCTACGAGAACTGTGAGGGAAGGTATGAAGAATGCCAGACAGCCCTCGAAAATGTTGACTCAGACAGGGCAAACTTGTCCCAGCAACTTACCGAAAGCCAGAGAAAAATCGCCGAACTTCAACAGCAGATCGAAGAAGGCAGAACAACCGCAGGCCAGGCAAGCGGATTTGGCGATAACTTTGACGTTAAATACGACGCCGTCGCCGGAACAATAACCGTTATTTTGCCAAATACGATCCTCTTTTCCCCGGGTGCTGTTGCACTCAAGGGCTCAACCATAAAGGAACTCGACCACATCAACAGGGTCCTAAGCGAACGATATAGTAACATGGACGTTGACGTCGTCGGTCACACCGATTCCGACCCCATCAAAAAATCAAAGTGGAAGGACAACTGGCAACTCTCATCGGAAAGGGCACTCGCGGTACTCAGATACCTCGTAAGTCGCGGAGTAAGAGTAGAAAAAATTCGTGCCGTAGGTGCCGGTGCCGGCCGGCCAATAGCTTCAAATGCAACCTCCTCCGGAAAGTCGAGCAACAGAAGAGTAGAAATTGTAGTACGCGCCAGATAACGATTATTTACCTTTCGATAAAAATGTTGCAAAAGACAAATTGCCTTTTGCATCAACAGTAACACTTATCGCACCGTCGGTAGCTGTATAAAAGCTCTTGACGGTGCGTTTTCCTTTATACGCGGTTTTCTGCCGCCTCTCGCTACAGCTTACAATTATCGTCTCCGCGCCAAGCTTCTCAACAAACCCATCCACAAGATTCGTCTTCGACCCATGATGCGGCATAACAATCACATCCACTTTCAAGCCAGGATTAGCCCGCAGTATTTCCTCCTGCCCAAACCGCTCTATATCGCTGCAAATCAGCATTTTCCGCCCCGCATATTCCAGCAGCACCACCATCGCCTTGTCATTATCACTGACACTAGCATCACCGCAAACATCCCCAGTCGGCCAAATGATCGATATCTCCGGAAATTGAGATGATAGAATTTCGCTGTCTAAACTTTTCAACTCAAGCCCGCGATCTTCCAGACATTCCTCAAGAAAACGCGCCGACCGCGAACCTTCAACAGCATTTATAAACCCGTCATTTACAAAAACGTTTGAAACCTTGCAACTCCCTGCGATCTCAGGCACACCGTTTATATGATCCACATCGTCGTGACTAAGAAATAACGCATCAAGTTTACCGATTCCACTCGCTCGCAAAAACGGATTCACCACGCGACCCCCGCAATTGCTTTTCATAAGCGACCCCGCATCGAACATCACATTACGTCCGCCGGCAAGTTGCACCACTATTGCCTGTCCATGCCCAACATCAAGACAAGTAACACGAAACTTGCTTTTCGCAAATGGTTCATACATCGCTACAAAAACACCCACTGCCAATATCACAAACATCACCCGCATCACAGCTTTTTTCAAAACCCTTCGCCTGCAATACCAGAACCGCCCCAAAACCAGCCAAACATAATAACAAACAACAAGCCAAACCCCGACCCGCCCGACATGAACCTGCAGATTATCAATACTCGCAATAAACCGAACCGCTACAACCAGAGTTTCTGCGATGACACCCACTGCCATCCCAACAATAACCCCCACTGTAGGCAATACGAACGAAAACAGAACCCCAACAAATCCAAGCATCACAACACCAAGAACAAGTGGAAAAACCAAAACAGTCCACACACTGGAAAGCAGCGCGATAGTCCCGAAATGATAAAGTATTATTCCGCAAGTTCCAATCCACGCCGCGATACCAACAGAAAGCAACTGCCCGCCGCGTTTTATAATTCCCGCAAAAAACCAGCCCCAAAAACCCCGCTGGCTCATCGCACCAAGCCAATTACCCCATCTCCAGATAAGCCAATACTCGATCTTGTTTTCAAAGCATATTATCGCAAGCACCGACACAAACGAAAGTTGCCAACCCGCATTAAACAAATCGCAGGGCCGCCACAGCAAAAGCAGTATCGCAGCCAGCGAAATACTGTTAACAATATTCCCTCGCCGCCGCATAATCACCGCCATAAGAAAAACCCCCGCGATGATCGCAGCCCGCAAACTCGGCGCACGCGTCGGGATCACAAGCAGATACAAAACCATAAGCACGATACAAAACACCCCGCGCCAACGTTTCTCAAGTTGCATCAGATGGCTCAAACACCACAAAAACCCCACAAGCATACCCATATGCATTCCGGAAAGGCTAATAAAATGTGCAAGATTGGTTTTGCGAAACGCCTCATAAGTCTCCCCGTCGATCTTCCCTCGTTGCCCAAGCACAAGCGCCTCAACCAGCCCCGCACCTCTTTCATCGCTAAAACCCTCACCAAGAAGTCTCTCCGACATAAATGCCCTAAGACGTTTCCGCACCCGCACAACAAAGGCCCCGCCTCCTTTATCGATCACCTTCAAACCCGACACCGACCGCACCGATGCACCAACATGTACCCCACGATTACGAAGATACTTCGCAAAATCGAATCCCCCGGGATTCCCAGCCCCGCCAAATCCGCCAAGCTCGCAATACATCTCAACTCGCCCGCCTGCATCGACACCGCTAACACGTCCCTGCACCTGAACACGAATTTTTCCCCCAGCCGTCCTCCACTCATTATCTTCCGAAAGTATTTCCTCGACATCCATATAAAAGCTGCTCACCGATCCCCCAAATGCAAACTTCCCGAACTTCCAGCCCTTATTATTCGAAAGCCGAACATTCGTGCACAAACTCCCCCGAACCTTAGCAAAAACTTCCCTCTCGCCGACAATATGCGCAATATCATCTCCCCCAAGGCTGTAGAAATCAACCACCCGAACACCGCCAAGTCCCGCAAAACCGGCGCAGGCGATATAAGCGACAAGAAAAACACGCCTCTCCGAATCCTTCCTCAGCATTATTACACCGCACAATATCGCACAGAAAACAACAACGCTGAACCATACCCACCCCGGAAAATCGAAACACCATTGCAAAAGTATACCGGCGATCAAACCAACCGCGCAAACTAAAAGCGGCGAACGTGAAAAAATGATCTCCTGCAGCGACCCTTCCTCCGCAAGCCGTTCATCGATGAACCCAATTTCTCGTTCGACCAAATCCAAACGCTAAATAATCCTCCGCTGTAAATATAAAAACCTCGCCGAAGTTGAGCGAAGTGAAATCCGCCGTAGGCGGACTGCCTATTTTTCAATCTTCTCTTTACCGCCCATATAAACCCGAAGCACCTCAGGTATCGTCACCGAACCGTCCGCATTTTGATTAAGTTCCAGAATTGGTATCAAAACACGCGGCGAAGCGATAACAGTATTATTCAGCGTATGGCAGAATACGTTTTTCTTTTCGCTGGTTTTATAACGAAGGTTCATCCGCCTCGCCTGAAACTCATAAAACCTGCTCGCACTATGCGTCTCGCCATAGCTGTTTCGCGAAGGCATCCAAGCCTCGATATCGAACTTCTGCACCTGACCTTTTCCAAGATCGCCCGTACAAACATTCACAACACGGTAGGGCAGTCCAATCGCCTGCATCACCGCCTCGGAATTCGCCAGTATTTCAGTATGATATTCCTTGCTCTTTTCCTCGTCGTTGGCACCGATTATAACCTGCTCGACCTTATCGAACTGATGTATCCGGTAAAGTCCCCGCGTATCTTTACCTGCCGCCCCGGCCTCACGCCGAAAACACGTACTCATCGCAACGGACTTGATCGGCAATTGTTCTTCCGCGAGCAATTCGCCCGAATGATAAGCTGTAACCGGAACCTCCGCCGTCCCCACAAGGTTCAGTTCGTCCCGTTCCATCTGATAAGTCTGCTCTTCCGCACCCGGAAAATAACCTGTCCCCCGCATCGCCTCATCACGCATCAAAAGCGGCACACACATCGGCGTATACCCCTGCCCGACCATATAATCCATCGAAAAACGCAAAACCGCCCAATGCAAAAGTGCCCCGTCCCCTTTAAGAAAATAGTTCCGCGTCCCAGCCAGCTTCACACCGCGCTCGATATCGATAATATCAAGCGAAATTCCAAGCTCAACATGATCTTTAAGCTCAAAATCAAACTCAGGAATCTCTCCCCACGTCCGCATCCCAACATTTTCAGTATCATCGGCCCCAAGCGGAACCTCATCCGCAGCCGGCTGAGCAACATCCATCATCAAACTATCGTACTTCGGCTGCAAAGTTTTTATTACCTCGTTTAGCTCCGCTTCTTCTTTCTTAAACCTGCCAAGTTTCGCAAGTGCTCCCTGTTTTTCATCCCCTTTAAGCTGTGGTATAGATTTGCCAATAGCATTTTTTTCGGTTGCAATCTCCTGAAGTCGCTGTTTCGCCGTCAAGAGGTTCCCATGACATTCAACAAGCCCGTCAATATCCGCAAGAACATTCTTAGCCAGCGCAGCATCCTTAAACTTCTGCGGATCATCCAATATAAGTCGAATGTCGATCATAACCAAAGTCCCAAAAAATTAAAAAGTCTCGCCGACCTGTCCCGCCGAAGCCTTGGCGAAGGAGGAAGGCGAATCCACCACTTATGCCTTTTTTTCTGTAATTATCAAAACATTATTCTGCCCGCCAAAACCGAAAGACTCGCTCATCGCGGTATGTACTTCCGCCTTCCGCGGTTCGTTCGGAACATAATCAAGATCAAGCTCAGGATCTCGATCTATCATATTCGCCGTAGGCGGCAGCACATTATCACGTATCGCCAGCACACAAGTAATAAGCTCCGCACATCCCGTCGCACCGATCAGATGTCCGAACATACTCTTAGGGCTGCTCACCGGCGTACTCTTGGCATGTTCTCCAAACACCGTCTTGATCGCAAGCGTCTCGATCGAATCGTTCTCCGAAGTACTCGTCCCATGCGTACTGATATAATCGATATCTTCAACTCCAACCCCTGCATCTTCCAAAGCCGACTTCATCGCCGAAACCGCACCCCTGGCCTCTTCGTGCATATCCGTCACACGAAAAGCATCGCTGCTGCTTCCAAAACCGATCACTTCCGCAAGTATCTCAACTCCTCGTTTTTTCGCCGAGCTAAGCGATTCAAGTATAACTATCGCTCCCCCTTCGCCAAGCACAAACCCATCCCTGCTCGCGCTAAAAGGTCTCGACGCCGTCTCCGGACTATCGTTCCTCGTCGAAAGGGCGGTCAACCTGTTAAACCCCGATACTCCCAAAGGATGTATCATCGAGTGCGATCCGCCGGCTACCATAACATCTGCTTTTCCGTTGCGAATCAGCATCGTTGCCTCTCCGATCGCCTGCGTACTTGCCGCACAAGCCGTAAGACAACTCCGCGAAACACCCCTCGCCCCGCACAGCATCGCGATATGTCCGCCCGTCATCGTCGGTTCCTGCTCCAACTCGCACATCCCGTCCATCTTACCGAACCCAACCTCGGCCCACTTTCCCCAGTCCATCTCATTTTTCTCATCGTCCCAGCCGTTCACCATCGCACCGAAAAAGTTCACATTATCGACAGAACCTTCCCCCGCACCAAGGTAAACACCCATCCGTCGCCTCTCGATCCCGTCACCGGGAGAATCTGTTTCGATATCGATCCCTGCCTGCTTACAAGCCTGCACCGCCGCCCCAACGGCAAACGAACTCCCCCGGCTGCAATGCTCATGCAGCTCAGGTTTACTCGTAAATTTTGTGATATCGTAATTCTTAACCTCAGCCGAAAAAGTAGTTGGGAAAGTCGACGCATCGAAGATAGTAGTTTTAGCCATACCGTTTTTTCCGGTAAGCAAACCCTCCCAAACCCCCTCTACAGAATGCCCCATAGGACAAACGATACCCATTCCAGTAATAACAACCCGTTCACTCATAATTACGACTCACATTTTTTTATAACTACCGCCGCTGTCTGCCCGCCGAATGTATAGCTGCAGCACAAAGCATACCGAACATCTTTCTCAACCGGCTCATTAACAATATTAAGCTTACATCCATCCGCCTTATTATCGCAGTTCTTACCCGGCCCGATCTTACCCGTCTTCATCGCCATAACCGCTGCCACCACATCAAGCGCACCGCCAGCGGCCCCGGTATTGCTAAGCATCCCCTTGGTAGGCCACACTGCGACACTGTCAACCGCATCGCCAAGGGCATTCGCAATCGCCTCCGCCTCCGACGCATCGTCACCTGCAATCCCCGTCCCATGCGGAATAACCAGATCGAGTTCCTTCGCTTCTATCCCCGCATCTTCAAGTGCCGTCTCGATAGCGATTTGCGTACCGACCCCGCCCGCTTCGAGGCTTTCATATTTCGCGTTAAGATTATTACTTTCCCCAACCCCGACGATCTCCGCCAGTATATTTGCTCCACGCTTTTTCGCAAATTCCGCTTCCTCAAGCACCAGCATCCCGGACCCTTCCCCAAACACCGATCCGCTCGCATCAGCATCGAAAGGCCGGCAAGCACCGTCCGCGTCGTCATTGCGATCAACCGTCGCACGTCCCACAAGGCATTGCCGAAGCATCATAATCGCGTTCACCTTCGCGTCGCTTCCACCTGCGATCGCCGCATCGGCACTTCCGCGTGCGATAACTTCCGTCGCCTCAGCGATAGCAAGATGTCCGCTCGCCTCACCGCAGGTCAGTGAATTACTCGGCCCGCGAATATCATGAATAATTCCAACATGACAAGCCAGCATATTAGGAAGATACTTAAGCAGCCACAAAGGCGTCAAACTCTCAAGCCCATCCGTCCCCCATTTCCCAAGATCAAACTTGCCGTCTTTGATACTCTTGGCCACAGAAGGCGATATCTCTTCCAGATCGCAGCAGATAACCCCCGCACCGAAAGTGATCGCCATCCGCGAAGGATCCACCGTCACATTTTCAGGATCGATCGCCTTCGTAACAAGCCCGCTATTCTCCACAGCCTCTTTCGCAGCCAGAATAGAAAGCTCGATATCCCGGCACATCAGCTTAGTAGCTTTGCGATGGCTCTTCGGTACGAAATTGCGAATCTTAAACTCCCCAACTTCCCCTGCAAGCTTGCATGTAAAACCCACCGGATCGAATGCCTTGATTCTATCGATACCGCACTTACCCGCAACGAGTCCTTCCCACATCTCATCGACGCTCATACCAAGCGGACTAACTGCTCCAACCCCTGTGATAAAGACGCGCCGCTCCTTCATCAAGACTGCCCCGCCTTAGCCTTTTCGTCGACAAATCCCGTAAGAAGAGAATTAAACATATCGGTGAACACAAAATTCTCCTCGGGAAATTCCAGCCCCGCAAGATTATTATCGATATGGCTGAACATCAGGCTGATCTCCGCGATAAGTGTTTCACCACGCATGATCTTACCAGCAGTGCTCGCAGCCTCAGGTGCGATTGATTCGATATTCGCATGTAAAATGATAGTATCCCCCGGCCGAACATAATGAAAGAACACGGCCTTCTTAATCTTCGCGAGTATGACCTTCTCCTCGAAGTTGCGAGCCTCACCCACAAGGATACCAGCCGTCTGAGCCATCGCCTCGATCATCAAACATTCAGGCATCATCGGAAAACCCGGAAAATGATCGTGCACATGCTCTTCGGCAAGAGTAACGTTCTTAAGCGAAACAGCACTCTCACCGCTGTTAAACTCAAGGAATTTATCTATCCAGATCCAACGCATAATTAAATAGCCTCCACCAAAGGCGGAAACATTTCCTAATGACTAACTTGCTGCCAGCTTAAGCTCTACAAAGTTCACAACAGAATCGACAGTGAAAAGATCCGCCATCTTATTAACATCGGGATCGGCCTCAAAAGACGTAAAATCTGTATGAGGCATCTTTTCTTTAAGTTCCACAAGTCCCGCCGCGGTCAGTTTTCCGCCGCTGATAAAATCAGGATTGCTCAGAACATTCTCCGCCGGGAACAATTCCTCACGGGGCATCTTGATACCGAATGACTTTTCAAGCCTGAACACTATATCCAGAAAATCGATACTCTCTGCTCCGAGATCGCCCATCAATGTCGCCTCTGCCGTCACTTCGTCATCGTCAAGCCCAAGCGCATCAACAAGTACTTCCTGAACCTCTGCAAAAATATCATCCCGACTCATTGCCATAATCTTTCTCTCCGTAATTTCGTAACAAAACCATAAACCAACATCATGCCGGTCTAAATTCAAATTAACATTTATAATTTTTGATATTTAATTTTTATACAAAAGCTTCCAGCGTTCTTTCATAGCCTCGACAACCTTACCGTCAACGCTCACCATCTTAGGATCGCTGTCACCGAGATTAAAGTGACGAAGCCCGAATTTCGCCTCAACGATTTCTTTACCGTTACAGACGCCAACGCCCTTAAAGCTGCTGACATTATCTTCGATCAGTTTCGCCTCAACTGTATACTCGATCTGCATACCAGGTGCCGCGAAACTCTTATATTTAACATTTCTTGTCTGTTCCAGCAAGACCATACTGTGAGAAAAGCCCTGTTTTTCACGAACAAGCCAAGACCCGCTCTCGATCAGACCCTCAAGAAGCAATACGCCTGGAAGAACCGGAAAAGCGGGAAAATGGTCGCTAAGATATTCCTCTGCCAGAGAAACACTCTTGACGCACCTAATCTTAATCCCGCTTTCAAGGCTTATCACTTTATCTATTAACACAAATTTCATGACATGAAATTGTAGGCATTTTCCACGATTTTGCCAGCACTTTTTTGCCCTTTTTTGACTTCCACAAGCTTTTATACCTACAAAACTCAACAAAATAAACAAACTGTAAAGCCAAATACCACAAAAAAGAAACTTTTTCCGTAACTGTTACGGAATCAAAATGCCACTTTTCACCTTAAAACAGCGATTTTATGAGACCACGATACGAAAATATAATCTTAATTTACACAAAATGACGAACTTTTTGCGCAATATTATCTTTCTTTTTAGCCTATAATACATCAATATGCTATATATCCGATAGGTAACTTATATAAGGTAGCATGGGGGGGGGTAGACCTTTTGCTATGTATACTGAAATCTTTTGTACTGTGTTGGAAGGTGAAGGAAATGTCAAAACATAACAATAAGGGATTTACCCTGATAGAGCTCCTCGTAGTAATTGCAATAATAGCAATTCTGCTCGGAATTCTCATGCCGGCACTGAAAAAAGCAAAGGACATGGCCAGAGAAATTCTCTGTAGATCGAACATGCGGCAGATCAGTCTGGCGTTTAGCGTCTACACATCATCTGAAGATTTTGCTTTTAAAGATAAAGAACGTTGGTGGTTCGATAACGGTACCGGCGATTATGCACATGAGTGGGGAGATGTCCAAGCCGTCAAAGATGTAATGAATATTGATGCATTACTCGATTACAAACTTTTTTTCTGCCCGAGTTTGAAAAAACTTTCACACGATAAAAACTACTCAAAAGATGGTTTAGCCAGTGGAACC
>VRUF01000008.1:16772-31432 GCA_019456245.1 Planctomycetota bacterium
CTGGGGTGGATATGTATGGCTCTATAAAAAAATGGTTAGAAATGGGATTACACAGGTCAACAAGGTATCCTCAGGTGTCATGATGCTGGACATGTCAAAAGGTGCATGGAGTTTCATAAGAAACAACAGTAGCGTTGGCGAAACGGCTATTGATGTTATCGGTGTCAAGCAGACCTACTGGCATTACAACGCTTTAATGGACGACTTAAGTGTGGAAACGCCCGTGCCAAAACCTTCCAGGGACGACCGTGAAATTTGTCAATAGCTTTGGGGGATGGACACATGGATTACAGGTGACCCTCCGATCGACTGGTAGCCGCCGGGCCAACGCACAACAGGAAAAAAGCGAGCACGAAAAATTAAATTGCTCTAGCGGTTAGGTGTAGGCATTTTTGCGTCCACATCTTTTCGCCACTTCTCAAGCATGGCTTTTAATTCCCCGGCTTTTTTTGGCAGCTTTTCGGAAAGGTCGTTTTTTTCACCGATATCTTTTTTGAGGTTATAAAGTTCGATTGAACCATCTATATAATTGGCGATAAGTTTATAATCGCCTGTTCGAACAGCCCCGCCGGGGAAACCGCCCTGATTCCCATAATGCGGATAATGCCAATAGATCGCTTTGCGACCGAGAGATTTTCCGCCTCGTAGCAATGGCCCAAGGCTCACCCCATCGACATGTTGCTCCCGCATCTGCTCAAGCCCTGCCATTTCAAGCATAGTAGGATAAAAATCTGTACTGATAACTGTTTCCCCGCAAACGCTCCCCCCTTTGTCACACCCGGCCATTTGATCATCATAGGTTCGCGTATACCGCCTTCATACAACCAGCCCTTGCCCCCTCGTAGTGGCAAATTAGAAGTTGGATGTCTTCCAGACGTTGAAAGCCCACCGTTATCTGACATGAATATTACCACCGTATTGTCATCCAGATCAAGCTCCCTTAACGTGTCCAGCACTTTGCCGCACGCCTGATCCATTGCATCGACCATCCCGGCATAAATGGGATGATCCTGAACATGCCGAACCTTTCGCGAGCCTTCTCTGCCCCATTCGGTTTTGAGCCCGAGTTTATTTCTCTTTGCGAGATACTTTTGTTTAAGATCATCGCGGCTTACCAAAGGAGTGTGTACCGAATAAAAAGACAGGTATGCCAGAAATGGTTTTTCCTTATTTTCTTTGATAAACTTAACAGTTTCAGTTGCAAGCCTATCCGGAAGATGCTCATTTTTGGGCCCGTCTTCCAAACGCGGATTCCCATAAGGCACAAAATATTTACCGGGACCATAGGGCCCGCCCCTGGACCAGCCGCCTTTGTTAACATCAAAACCCTGACGTTCGGGCCAATACTCTTCGCTGGGGCCAAGGTGCCATTTACCCGCAAAAAACGTGCTGTAATCGGCACGGCTGAGAGCTTCGGCAATAGTAACCTCTTCCAAAGGGAGCCGGTCAACATAAGCTGCCGGCAGCACAGGTTTAATTCTATTTTTAGGATTCCCCGGCTGCGCAGCGCCAAACCAGTCTGTAGTATCCATACGTGCCGGATACTTACCCGCCATTATACTTGCCCTGGTCGGCGAGCACACAGGACACGCTGCATAAGCATTCGTAAACCGCATTGCCTCACGTCCAAGCCGGTCGAGATTAGGTGTTTCATAGAACGAACTGCCGAAGCACCCAATATCTCTCCACCCCAGGTCATCGACAAGAAGGAACACAAAATTAGGTCGTTTGGCAGGTTTTTTGGAACCCGCTCCCGAAACACAACCACTTAAACTTCCACCCGCCAGCCCAGCCGACAACAAACCGATAGTTTTAAGAAAACCCCTGCGTGTTTCAAAATATTGCAACATAGCTCTTCACCTTAAAAGATTAAAAACATAATTCAGCCCCTACGACACCAAAATCTTACTAAAATCACCTTGAACTGTCAAAGAAATAATAATCACTTGCTAAATTCGTGTTTTTGCTTTAAGGCTATACCCTGAACATTACTTTCAAAAGGAATTGATATGACTCACAAGAAATTGGGATTAGCCTGTTTTGTTTTTATTGTTATAAGTGTATTAATGGTCGGCTGCTTGGGAAAAAATGTACCGACGACTCTTTCGGTAACTTCCGTGATGGACTGGGAAAATCCTGCGATAACTGGGCTAAACAAAGAGCCTGCCCACTGCACGCTAACACCTTTTGATAATATAACACAGGCTATCGAAGCAAACGCAAAGAGTTCTGCAAATTATAAATCACTCAACGGCAAATGGAAGTTTAACTGGTCAAAGGACCCGCAGTCAAGGCCCGTTGATTTTTACAAAAATGGCTATGACATCAGCCGATGGAGACGGATCGATGTTCCGGGCAACTGGCAGTTGCAGGGTTACGGTACCCCGCTTTATTCAAATATAAAATACCCGTTTGCCAAAAACCCTCCAAAAGTCACCGACACACCGCCAGACGATTTTACCAATTTCGATGCGCGCAATCCCGTCGGGTCATACCGCAGTGAATTTACCATTGCCAAATCGTGGGGCAAGCGAGAGGTCTTTATCGTATTTGACGGAGTCGATTCTGCATTCTATCTCTGGCTCAACGGCAAAAAGGTCGGATATAGTCAGGGCAGCCGAACGCCTGCAGAATTTAACATCACAAAATATCTTAACAAGGGCAAAAACTCGCTGGCTCTAGAGGTTTATCGCTACAGCGACGGTTCCTATCTGGAGGACCAGGACTTCTGGCGTTTGAGTGGTATCTTCAGGGATGTATACCTGTATTCAACACCAAAACTCCATATCAGGGATTTCTTTGCAGAACAGAATCTTGATAACCAATACAAAAACGCAACACTTGACCTGACTGTCAATGTCATGAACTATTCAAAGGCCTCTGCCAAATCAGCGAAAATATCTGCGGTCCTCTTTGATTCAAACGGCAAAAAGGTGACAGGTTCTCAGATGTCTGCCGAACAGACCGATCTAAAAGCCGCCCGGGACTCCGTTTATCGATTAAGCGCAACGATCCAAAATCCGCTGAAGTGGTCCGCCGAGACCCCTAACCTTTATAAGCTGGTCATTGAGCTTAAAGATTCTGCCTCCACCACGATCGAAGCGGTCAGTACAAACATAGGTTTTCGAAAAGTTGAGATAATCGATGGAACTCTCCGCGTCAACGGAAAGTACATCTACGTCAAAGGTGTAAACCGCCATGAGCATGACCCCGACACAGGCCACACCATCAGCAAAGAGTTGATGATAAAAGACATCCGTCTCATGAAGCAGCACAATATCAATACCGTCCGAACCAGCCATTACCCCAACGATCCGTTGTGGTATGATCTTTGCGACCGATACGGCCTGTACGTCATAGACGAGGCAAATGTCGAATCGCATGGAATGCGATATGGCGAAGATTCGCTGTCAAAAAAACCAGACTGGCTGAAAGTACACATGGATAGAACCGTCGCAATGGTCGAACGTGACAAGAATCATCCGAGTATTATTATCTGGTCCCTCGGTAACGAGGCCGGAGACGGAATGAACACTCAAGCGACCAGCAAATGGGTCCATGAAAGGGATACGTCACGACCGGTCCAGTATGAGCTGGCCAAAGATCGTCCGCACACAGACATTATCTGCCCGATGTACGCGCTAATTCCAACGCTAATCAAATACGCACAAAAGCCTCAAACCAGGCCAATGATTCTCTGCGAATACGCTCACGCAATGGGCAACAGCGTCGGCAATTTACAGGATTACTGGGATGCGATTGAAAAGTACAAGTATCTCCAGGGCGGGTGTATCTGGGACTGGGTGGACCAGGGAATTCGAAAGACGGATCCGAAAACAGGCAAAGAGTTCTGGGCGTACGGCGGGGATTTTGGCGATGTCCCTAACGATGGAAACTTCTGCATCAATGGCCTGGTCCAGCCCGACCGCAAACCGAATCCGCATCTCAATGAAGTCAAGAAGGTTTATCAGGAAATCAAGGTCGAAGCTGTTGATATGAAAAAAGGCGAATTTAAAATTCACAATAAATACGACTTTATTAATCTGATGGGATACGTAAATCTAAACTGGAATCTCACGGCCGATGGCCTCACGATCCAGCAGGGAGCCGTACAGAATATAAATGTAAAACCGGATTTAACTGGTGATATTATTTTGCCTTATGACTCATCGGCGTTCTCTGCTGAGAAGGAATATCTTTTGATAGTAAGTTTTGTTCTCGCAAGCGATCACCTTTGGGCTCCGAAGGGGCACACTGTAGCATGGGATCAGTTTGCGTTGTCTTCACCTGACCCAAGTACAGCAATTCCGCCCGCAAATGTCGCGCCTGTGGACCTTTCGGAAAATGAAAAAGCAATAACTGTTACAGGAAAGGATTTTGCTGTCATATTTGACAAAGACTCCGCCACGCTTTCATCCTTTAAGGCAGGCGGCAAAGAACTGATGAAATCGGCTCTGGTACCGAATTTCTGGCGTGTTCCCACAGATAACGACGGAGGAGTTAATGCTGGCGGAAGCAAAATGCCGAAAAGGCTTGGGATATGGAAAAATGCGGGACGCGACAGGAAAGAAGTCGTCATAAACGCAAAGAAAATCGATCAAGGCTGCGTGGAACTTACCGTTAAATGCATCGTAGATGCCAAACAGAGTACTTTTGAAAGTCGCTATTCGATCTATGGCAGCGGAGAAATAGTCGTCCATAATACCCTCACGCCGGATTCTGATCTGCCGAACATTCCACGCGTCGGTATGCAGATGACGGTTGCCCAATCACTTGATAATATGAAATGGTACGGCAGGGGGCCGCATGAATCTTACTGGGACAGAAAGACTTCCGCTGCCGTTGGGATTTATTCCCAAAGCGTTTCTAATCCGCCGCATCAGTATGTAAAGCCGCAGGAAAACGGCAATAAAACCGATGTGCGATGGATGACCATTACCGATGAAAACGGTTTCGGTTTGCTCGTTACGGGTATGCCGTTGTTAAGTGTCAGCGCCTGGCCATATTCGATGCAGGATCTCGCTGATGCCGAACACCCCTATGAATTGCCTCACAGAGATTTTATTACGCTTAATATTGATTACAGGCAGATGGGTGTCGGCGGTGACAATAGCTGGGGAAAACGAACGCATCCCGAATACACGTTACCGGCAAAAAAGTATGAATATCAGTTTAGCATAAAGGCTCTTGTTCGGTGATTTCCAATACCCCGTGACATTTATTTCTCCCATTTTTTCGGGAAGTCCGGCAGCAGCCCGGCATCACTTATATCAAAATTCTTAAAACCAAGTTTCAACGCTGGAGAACCAGCTTTAACATGGTAATCTCCGTTAGCAGGGTCAACAAACATAGGGTCGGCTAATACCGAATGCTCATCAAAACCAAGATTCTGCCATTCTTTAAAATTTTTCGCAGAACGGGAAAACTCCGCCGTCCCGCTGAAGACATTGTAATCTATTTCATCAATCCACTTACCTTTATCGGTCTGCAGTAAGATATAAAAGAAGGTCCAGTCGGAATTCTGCACAACGATATTTCTGGCAAACTTATCGCCGCTGTTTGTATAACTGACATGATAGCTGATACCCCTGTTGGGATTGACGAAAATATTGTTTTCTATTATGCGGTGCGAACCATCGCGATTTTGGACGCCGACACCGATGACAACGTTATTGTAAAGATGGAAATTAGCTGAGCCGTCGTCCATATCAATGCCATAATTGGTGCTATCTTTGCCCATACACAGTGCATCAGTCACGTTTTCACGAATGTAATTGTAACGGTATATCGTTGTAAACTTGGCATCCTGCTTGACATCTCCGGGGTCATGATAAACACGTCCCTTGTAATGCTTCACGCACCAGTAATGTCCTCTGCCCCACGAGTTGAAAGTTCCGTGGTCGTTGGTCTCCTGCACCGTATCGTGGACATAATTATATTCAATGATATGCCCGCCCCAGAACGGATCATTTGTGCATATAGCGGCACGCGGCATGTGATGAATATGATTGTGACTGATGGTATTTTTCATCGTAATCGCCATGAACACACCAGCCGTCTGCTTGCCGTACACCCCGATGTGGTGCATCACATTGTTCGATATCAAACAGTAAGCGGGATAGTCCTCCGGCTCAGGACCAAAACTCCAATGGCTTTTCGCATCGCAGAAAGGACAAGGCATATTCCCATCTTCAATAACATGGTGTTTGCCTACCAGGCACACTGCACTATCGCCGGTATAGGTAAAGGTGTTGCCATAAATCCGTATGCGGCGGGCGTGGTGGTCAATATAGATCGCGTTGCCGCCAACAGAATCGAAAAAGCAGTTCTCAACGGCGCAATCTTCAGCGCCTGTCATAAAAATCGACCCACCCCGATGTATTCCCCAATCGCCGGTGGACGGGGTAATATACTCATCTATAAACGTCGCACTGGTGTGGGTAAATCGAAAGTCCTTAAAATAGAGATGCCGAACCGGCTCCTGACGGGAACCCTTGACCTCGATTAACCGTTTAAGCAGCCCGCCTTCCACCAGGGCACAGCTCAGATCCAGATCAACACCAGGCATGTAATAAAGAATATTTTTTTCCTTATCGAGGTACCATTCGCCGGGTGCGTCCAGTTCTTCAAATACATTATCAACAAAGAAATGTGAACCTTTGCGGAGTTTAGTCCCGAAGAAGTCACGCGAAGAAGTACGCAGTAAAGCGGTCTGCCACCCACCCTCACCAAGCTTTACGGTGTGACTGTCCCAATCAACCGACTTGACCCGAAACTGAAAGTTGTTCCAGTAAGAACCAGGAAAAATGTGGACAATAGCATCGCTCGGATTGGCCCATCTTTTCGTTGTGAACGTCTCTGGGTCGTAAGTAAACCCTCTTCCAGCTACTCCGGTGGTGTTCAAATAGCCACCCTCGCCCATCAGGGGTACGTCAGGGTCGTAGTTGGGATAGCGCGCACGCATCTGCCGTTTCCCATTGATGAAAAACTGGTTAAAGTCCATCCCGCTCGGCACGGAGCACTTCATAATCCCGTCACGGTAACTCTCCCATTTCGCCTCAAGTTTTACACCACCGCTAATGGTTGGCTTTTCGCCTGGATAGGCCGCATAAGTAATTGGCTGCAGATCCGTACCGGAATCGGCGGCTGTAAATACTAAAGGCCGCGAAAGGTAATACGTTCCTTCCCGCACAAATACAGTAATAGGTTTTGGAACCTTCTGCTTAAATTCCCGAACTGCGTTCTGCGCTCGTTCAAGTGTCGCAAAGGGCTTCGCTTCTGTGCCTGGGTTACTGTCATCACCATCAGGTGCGACATATAAGTTCGGCGAGATAATTGAAGTGTCCAATCCCTCGGCAGAACAAGTAAACGAAAAGCAAAAGATGATAACAACACTGAAAAAAAAGCTTATTTCCTTATCACGAAACATCGGTTACGTCTCCTTTTTTTACCAATTCACTAACGATCTATTTATTGCTCCCGGGTTCTACGGGCCATTTCTTAATATGCGAACTCCTGCTCGCTATTCTTTGGTGTTTTTCAGAACAAATTCAACAACCGGGGTCGGATCATCGAGGCCGTGTGCGTGTCCGACTGACTTTTTCACGATAACGGTGATCTCTCCACCGAGGGCTTTGTAGCGTTCTTCGACAATAGCGGTGTTTTCGCTGATGGGTACGATCATATCTATTTCGCCGCAAACGTGCAATAGAGGAATACCGGCCTTGGCAAGTGGCTTGAGTTGGTCAATGGGATTTTTCTTGTAGGCGAGGCCTTCTTCTTCAGTCAAACCGTAGGCCTCTAAGCAGCCTTCCCAGCGGTTGAGCTGGCCGTCCCCAATGCCCTTGCCTCCGGGCCAACTCTTGAAATCAGTGACCGCCGCGTCGGCGTAAATGCTCGACACTTTATCGGGATTGGCCGCGGCCCAGTTATAGATGATGAGGCCGCCCCGGCTCATACCTTCCAGCGCAGGACGTTTCGAGAACCCGTGTTTTTCCGTTAGATATTTGTAGAAAACGTCCCAGCGTTTGACGGCTTTCGGACTGCCAAACAGGTGTGCCACATTGACAAATGCAACATGAAAACCATTCTCCAGGAGCGTAATCTCTGCTTGAGGTTTATGTCCCCAGAACCGTGCGCGCCAAATCCAGGGTTTGCCTTTGGCAACCTGCCTGGGCGTTACGACGATACACTTCTGATCGTTATGCTTGAACGTGTACATGTCGTAGCCATGAAAATCCGATTTCACGCCGGGAAACGGTTGTTCCGCCACCATGGTCGCCACGTGGGTACACCCCAGCAGAACGGTAAGTGTAAGCAACACGAATGCCGCCTTCCAAGCAGTTGTTTTTCGCAGATTTGCCTTGTTCATAAGTCTTATTGCTCCTTTCTGTTTGCCTCGAGTAGACATAATATGATATCCTTATGTAGACATACTTTGTGTTCCCGGTTGGCTCTCCTTTTTCGATATGGAGAGTGTCACACATTCAACCATGCAAGCCGAATGATTTTATAAGGATCCGCCT
Source organism: Planctomycetota bacterium (assembly GCA_019456245.1). Classification (GTDB taxonomy): domain Bacteria; phylum Planctomycetota; class Phycisphaerae; order Sedimentisphaerales; family Anaerohalosphaeraceae; genus VRUF01. The sequence continues at coordinate 25,298 of VRUF01000008.1, forward strand.
GAAATGTCAAGATTTTCCTTGTTTAGTGGTTTCACTTCATGTCCCGGTTACTTTAAAGCTATATAAGCCGCTTCCTGTGTCAAATATCACATAGTCATCATTTTCATAACCTGTTGTTATACCTGCTGCATTATCGATATAAGCGCCTTTTTCCCAGATGATTTTTCCACCTTCTTTGACGGTAACGTTCTGCATGCCGATTTTCGGAACATGGATTTTGGCGGTGCTGTTGACAGGGATGGAGACGTGGAGGCTGATTGAGTTGTTCTTACGTTGCCAGTGAGAGCTGATGGCACCGCCGACGGTCTTGAACGAGGCTTTAGCGTAGGTCAAATCACCGACAACACATGGTTTGATAATGATTTTCTTAAAACCCGCAGCGCCGATACCGATTCCAGCCAGGTCCTTGTAAAAGAACTTCTCCGAGCTGCCGAACATTTTCATGTTAAGACTGTGCTTATCGTCTTCAAAAGTCTCCCAAACGGTAGTAGCCCCTTTAGAGATCGAATAGCCCCAACTCGGAAAAGTGGTCTTGGTAGCAATTTCATACATAACATCCGCTCTTCCATATTTCCCCAGGACCTGTTCCAAAGCATTGGTGCCTATGATTCCTGTCGAAAGATGCCCTTCGTTTTTTATCATGATATCATCAACAAGATTATTCAGTACGGCTTCTTCTTTTCCCTCCGGAACCAGCCCGAGATGAAGCGCCAGAGCGTTTGCAGTTTGACTGCCGCTCCCATATTGATTTGTCTTCTCGTCGAAAAATTTCTCATTGAAAGCCATTTTGATATCCTGGGCTTGGTCGCGATAGCCACTGGCCTCATCGCTCTTGCCAAGGATCTTTGCCGCTTGGGCCATGATCCAGCACTCGTAATAATGATACGCCGTTGACGTGAGAGAAGGCGGCGTTCGCTTCGGGCGTTTATTGCTTATGCCCATCGCTCGGTCCGGCTCCATATGGTCTCCCAAACCACCGGATATGATATGTTTGTTCGCTCTGCTATTCTGAAGCTCGAGCAGCCCCTTCATACCGTCATAATGTTCAGCTAAAACACGCTCGTCACCATAATACTGGTACAGATACCAGGCAATAAGAGGATAAGTGCTTTTCCAGCAGGGCTGCACTCTATATTTCCTTCGCGGGTGCGGTGGACTGATAAGAGGTATATCGCCGTCCGGCCTCTGCGCGTCCTTTATGTCATCAAGCCACTTCGCCCAGAACGCGGCCGTATCGAAATTATAAATGTAATCTTCTGCCACAAAACCTGTGTCACCAAGCCATCCGGTCCGTTCGGGACGTTCGGCGGCATCCTGTGGTATACCCTGAAGACTCGACATGAATGTCCAGTACGCATTGCGATGAATCTGGTTCAGCAAAGGATTCGAACACTCAAAGCTGCCGCTGGTCTCCACTGAGTTATATACGAAGCGTCCTTCAAGGTTTGCAAGGGCCGGCTTGCCCGAAAAACCTGTCATCTCAACATAGCGAAATCCATGAAGCGTAAATCTTGGCTCCCAAACTTCCACGCCTTCACCTTTAAGAATGTAAGTATCAGTCTGAGGAGTGTTCCGCTGATTTCTTATATTCAATAGGCCGTTGTCATATAACGTCCCGGCGTGTCTAAGTGTTACCTTGGTACCCCTTGGCGCACTTACTTGAAGTCTCGTCCAGCCGGAAAAGTGTTGTCCGAAATCATAGATGTAAACACCATCAGCAGGTTGCGTAATTTTCACCGGCTTAATGGTTTTCATTACTTTAACAGCCGGCATCATCTGCGAGACCAGAACACCGCTTGGAGGCTCTGCAAGAACAGCCTTATCCCAACCGGAATCGTCATAGTTGGCAATCTTCCAACCGGTTTTTTCTAATCGAGCATCGTAGTGCTCACCCAAACATATCTCGTTGGCTGTAACTGGACCGCTGCAAACCTTCCACGTATCATCTGAGACAACACTCATACTCGTACCATCAGTGAATTCTATGTTCATCTGCAGAATCAATATCGGGCTGTCCGCAAATTCCTGTCTGCCGGGTGTGTCATCATCAAAGCTGTACCAACCGTTTCCCAACATACTTCCAACCGCATTTCGGCCTTTTTTTAGATAATCCGTCGCGTCAAAAGTTACATACAATACGCGAGAGCCAAGTTCAAACGATGTGTCATTATTATAAAAGGTGTTGGCCGGATCGAGTACATGGTCGCCAACCTTCTTGCCGTTGATATACAACTCATTCCACCCCACCCCGGAAATGCTTACTCTGGCACGCCTCACCTTCTTGGCAATTTCAAACTCTTTGCGAAGCAGCGGAGAAGATACCTCCTTGCCGGCCCCGATCCACTTGCCCTGCCAGTCGCTCTTTTTCAGCAGGCCCATCTCGAAACGCTTGACGGGGCCGCGGGCGATTTGTTGCCCGTCTTTGTCCCAGCACAGTACGGTCCAGTAGCAGATTTCACCGCTGCTAAGTGCTTCGCCCTGGTAGCCGATATTGACGGATTTCTCGGAGAGCACCTTGGAGCTGGACCACTTGTCGGCGAGGTCGGCTTTGAGTTTGTCGGGTGAGGAGGCAACGAGGATATGGTAGGCCGATTGGCACTGGTTTCGCTGGTCGGCGTCGAGCAGCCAGGAGAATCGCGGCTGGGCGGTTTCGACAGCGAGAGGCATGTCGGCATATTCGCAGCGGAGATCATACACACGGAAATTGGAAGTGGTTAGCCTTTGACAGCCGGTAGCGATTAGCAGCAACAGCATCAGGGAGGTCATCATTTTCTTGCTTTTGTTGTATGCTTTTACTTTACTTGCCATTTTCTTTCCTTCTGTGTTAAAGTGATAAGGGGTAGCTACCGGGTATTTCTCTCTATACGACGACTATAGTTTGACTATAGTCGTTTGAACTGTCAAGAATTTCTTTTTACATATATCAAAGTCAACCTCTGTTATCCCCGCTAAAAAACCATCATATATACCACTTCACATATCGGCTCGAATTAACTGGAATTCGTATTATAGGAGTTTGCCCTCACTTACTGATGGAGGTGCTAAGCAGATGGAAGGGGAGTTTAGTCGTAAAATTGAACTTCCGAAAGCCCGTAGAATGAGTTGCCATCGCCATGATTGCTATCAATATCGAACTTGATGTATCGCGCGCTAAACTCTGTGAACGTATCGAATTCTTCGCCAGCATACCCATCCGACCCTGTTGCCTCGGCAAAGTTGGTAATCCCGGCCACTGTTGAACCCAGCGCGGCCGTGATCCCGTACTCAACCGAAACACCGTTGATGCCGCGCGCAGAGAAACCAGCCTGGTTGTAGTTCCAAACGTAGATGCGACTAATGTTATGCACCGCCCCCAGATCGAAGGTCACGGAAGGATCGGTATCTTCACCTCCGTATCCGATGCCGGTAGACACCCACATATTACTAAAAACAGAGTCATGCTCCCCATCAGAGAGCCCACTGCCGTTGAGGATGCCGGCGCCCAGAGTCGCTACGGAATACGCACTCGACGTAGTGACGCCGGCCGGGTCGATCACCAAGAGCTCCGAGGTATATCGATTCATCCAGTTTTGTCCAATCATCGTGAAATCGAGCAGATTGACGGTCCCGTCGACAACCGGAAGCGGGGCAATATCGCTGGACGGCTCGGCTGTCAGCCAGTCCCCCGAAAGTTGAATTACATCATCAATATCCACACGACAGTCACGATTGACATCGCCGGCGGCGATACTGCCTGTCGGTCTCGAAAATACCTCGTTGGAGTAACCGGATTCACACTCGTAGGTGTTGACTACAGTAACTACATAGAAATAAGCCACACAGCTCACTGCCGTGTTATCGACATAGTCGCTGTCCGCAACATCGCTCTTGATCTGAGAATACCCGCTTCCGGATGTCGTGCTGCGATAGACGTTGTAGCCGTCCAGATCGCCTTCGGCGCTGTCATCCCAGTCGAGCGAAACCGTCGCATCGCCGCCCGTTGCCGATAAACCCGTCGGTGCATCAAGTCCGCAATCAAGCATAACCTCCGCCAGCTCTGTAGATGTTAGTGACCCGACGTAGATGCGGACGTCATCGACCGAGCCGGTAAAATATTTACCCGGCTGATTATCGTCGCGCAGCCATAAGGCTCCGATATAGGCGTTATGCTGAGAGGTGCCGGAAAGGTTGTATCCGGGATAAGGCAGCGGTTCACTTCCAACCTCGACGCTATCGATGAATACACGCAAGGTATCTCCATCTCTCACACCTGCGACATGATGCCACAGGCCATCCTGGAGTCCGGACCCGCCGGATACGCTCGTCTTAATTCCGCCGCCATCGTCCCCACCTTTGCCAATGACACTGCCGCCAACGGGGTTCTTTACCCAGGCGCATAAAGTAAAATCGCTTGTCCCGACGTCAAGATCGGACGGATTGCCAAGGTCAACATAATCGTCACCATCGAGCGTAAGTGCACTGCCGAACTTTCCCTCCGCCCATTGTGGGTCACCCCCGAAGGTGCCATCGTTGCCATTGCTAGTTTTGTCAGCGGTGGTAGTGCCTCCATCCTCATCCAGCTTCCAGTGGCCGGCAATTCCGTCCGGCAGAGGCGGCGGCACTGTGTCGTCCCAGTTTAGACATAGGTCTTTTATTACTTGCCCGCGGGTACTTAAATCTTCTGTAGACCAGCCTCCGGTAGTCATCCCAATGTTGGCGTCTAAAAAAGACCACGGCTCACTTTTGTCGTTTACCGCCCAGGCGGTGTGGCTGACTTGGTTCGCTGCCAACCAGGTCGTCCATGCTGTAGTCTCCTCGTGCTCCAGATATCCCTTGGGGCCCCCATTCAGTAACCATCAGGGCAATACCGTTACTCATTGCAGACGAAGCCCTGCTACGTAACCACGACGTATGCCCCATATCCGGGTAGAAATGAATCGTGTATGCAATGTTAATGTAACCTGTTATAGGGTTTCCTGCCGGCAGATCTACTCTTTGAGACCATTCGGGAGAGCCTACTACAATCAAGTTGTCAGGATCAATCGCTCGTATGGCGCCAATGACCGCTTCGGCATAAGGCTTAATGTCGTTTTCCCAGGAACAACCAGACAATGGCTCATTGTAAATCTCATAAATCACATTGTCGTACCCGCCATAGGTCGTTGCCATCTCCTGGAAAAAACTAATGGCCTGCGACTCGTAATCTTCAGCATGGTGAGAGTGCCAGTCGATGATAACGTAAATCCCTTTGGCAATAGAAGCATCAACAATCGTTTTCAGTCTATTCTTGTTATTGGTAGGGCTACCTATATACCCGCCACCGTCTTCAACTCCCATTGCAGCTCTTACGATCTCTACGTGCCAATCGTTTACCAGCCAGTTAAGACAAGCTGCGTTGTAGTATTGTTCGCCGCCCCAGCCGTCATTACTCCAAAAGAAGCTCACTCCTGCAAAACTAACCGGCACGTCGTCAGAATTCACAATTCTGTTTCCCAATACCGATAATGCTCCCTCTGGTGGTGCGGTGGCATAAGAGGCAGTCGACATTAATGACACGAGAATCACGGCGGTGATTAGGCATGTCTTTTTCATTTCTCATCTCCCGTTTTCTTGATGTATCTTAGCGGACATTTCCCACTTAAACTTTTACAAAACATAACTTGCTTCTAATTCTACCAAATTCATCTTAAATTGTCAAGTTTTTCTTTTTCGATACGGTTTTTATTGAAAATTTATACAAAAGGCTGACGTTGTAGGTGAAAAGGGGATTCGGTCCCGATGACGCGGGATGGGGGACATTAGAAAGAAGGGCGCCGTGTCAGTTTTCGGCTATTATTTCTATTCCGCTGAGAATGGGTGTTAGGTTATTCGTATCGGCAGGGTCAAGGGAGATTTTTAAGTCGTTTTTGATGAGGATTTCATTGAATTCCTTTACTACACAACGATTTGTTGTGCCGGCTTCGCGGGCAACGTCAAAGTCTTTCAACACCTGACGGCCCTGCAGGGAAACGTCGAAGATGCGTCGGCCGGGTTTTAGGTCTTTCGGCTCGGCAAAAAACAGCCGTACGGTGTACGGTTGAGGTTGGTCGAAGCTGCCCTTGATCTGGTCCCGGGGCCATGTTGGGATTTGGCCGATGTGCTTATCGAAGGCTTCCA
>VRUF01000104.1 GCA_019456245.1 Planctomycetota bacterium
CGGCAAAAAACTAGACCGCAAGCTATGATCTTCAAATCTCGGTGGGAAACCGTGATTCTTTAATTACTCCCTACTTCACCATAAAGCTGTAATCCAATCTCGAAGTATTAAATCAACTCTTTCAGAGAAAGCTAACCCATTGTACTTGTTGTCAGGATTTTTAAAAGACCCACCTAAATCGTTGGACTCTTCAATTTCAAAAGCGTTCCCAATATTCTCAACAGCCTGGTCAGTCGTCCATACTGCATTTGCGATGAACCGAAAATTTATCAAAGCGGCAGCGTATCCATCACCTTCCGGAAACTGGGCTGCTGCGGTTGCATCTGCAACGACGGCTACCTCAAAACCCTGTTCGATCAACTCTCGCATGTGAGATTCAGTGCATAGATTCGCAGACATGCCGGCCAGAATTATTTTATCAATTCCGCGTTTGCGAAGCTGAAGAACAAGATCGTTTGTCTCCGGACCGTAGATTTTGTGGGGACTTGTAATAATTGTCTTCCCATCTTCTATATATTTTTTGTATTGCTCAAGCCAATCGGAACCGGAACCTTTAAATCCTTCAAGATTAAGCGCCCCCTTGCGGTCATACATCTTAATGTTGTGCATCAACTCTTCTAAAGCGCCTCCAAATTTCCAATCGCCATCGGTAGGATAATAATAATGCGGCGAAATAAAGACAAAGATTTCGGCCTGCTTGGCAGCCTTGAAAAGTCTGTCAATATTTTCAACTGTATTATTCTCCTGAACACTCTTTCCCACTACTCCCCAGGTAACACCCTCCGGGCTGAGAAAATCGTTCTGCGGATCGGTAATAACTAAAGCAGTTCGATCCAGCAAAATTTCCATGCCAGGGTCTGGAAGATCACCTGACGCGGTTGACGTGATTGCCAGAATTACCATATTAATTAATACGACTTTTGTAATGAAACTTTTCGACTTCATAATTTAAACCCCCATTTATAATGTTTAAAAAAACCATAAATAATTATTTATTTATCGGCGAAAAAATAATTGTGGTTTATCAAAATATAAATATTTTTTTCAGGCTATGATCTTCACATCTCGATAACCCGGTCAAGTTCGCGATTGATTTCCGTGGCCCCGGACTTAAACGCACTGAGCACTTGTATTTTACCCTGAAACGCTCTACTCCCGCTTTCGACAAGCCGCATTTGCCACCGATCATACCACCCATGGCGCATAACATGCAGCACCGGATCGCCGATTCTCATCGAATTACGTTTAGCTTTGTATTCGATGTTCAGCCGCATAAGAGACTCGTCAAAACACTTAAGAAACCCCCTGCACTTATCTTTGGGAATATCACTGCCCAACTCAACCCGCAGAATATACCTGCTCTCGTCAATATCGGCTTCGGCCTTAAAATGCGAAGGAGCAACATCCGTCATCGTCCCGGCCTGCCGCGCCGCCTCGATAATCTGGTTCGCGCTCAATTTCTCACCCGTCATATTGCTTACATCCTCACCTTTACGCATAAAAGCAATTTTCGGCGTCTCATTATAATACCCCTCAACCCGCACAATATCGTTTATATCATACCGATACAACCCGCCCGTCGTCGTAATAAAGATGAAGTACTCTTTCCCGTCTTCCAACTGATCCGCCGTCAAAAAACTCCAATCCAAAACCCCTTCAGGATTCGCCATCCTCTCTTCAACGGCGACAAATTCATAAAAATTCGTTTCGATTGCCAAAATTCCCGCGCTCCCTTCATCCGATATGGGTATCGAACATCGCGCCTCGCTGGACAGATAGCCCCAATCGCGAATAGCTATATCAAAACTGCCGTTCGAACTGAACCACATCGGAAACTTTTCGATATAGTGACCGACCGTCCCCCCTTTCCAGCAGCTTATCAAAGAAAGATCCGGCCAATAATCCGCGGGCTTAAGAACTCCGCCCGCTTCGTTTCGTATCTTCGCAAGAAACTCGCTCCTTTCCGGATTAGGCTTAAGACGCCTTTCGATAAAGGCCCTGATCTCAGGTTCGATCGCATATTTATGCGACAAAGTACCGTAGCGAATATCCCGTATGATCTCTTCTGCAAACTCATTACCTTTCTCGCACATCAAAAGGATCGAAGAAGGGTTCGCCGTCGCAATCCCCGTTATATCCTCTTCCAGACCAAGCCGCATTATCACATAATACTTCGCCTGGTAATCGCTAATCTCAAAAACCCTGTAGGGAATAACATACTTCCTGCGAAAAATCGCTGGCATCTTCTTATAAATACTCCCCGAAGTCGAACCATAAGGAATCCCCCCTTCGGTATACCCTTCGACCGCGCACGAAACAAGCGAAACCGTTTTACCTCGCTGCATCGCCGGATGACTCGACAAAAGATGATAACCCCATATACTCATCAGATCGCTATACCCTTTACCCTGGCACGTAGGAGTAACCGAGATATACTTCGGCTCACCCATCGTACCGCTCGTACGGGCAAACATCACCGGATCCTCCGCCGTCAAAATCTTCTTCTCCCCAGCCGTAATCCGCTCGACATACCCCCGAATATCTTCATAAGTAACAACAGGAACCGATCGCTGGTAATCGGCGATAGACTTGATCGAACCAAACCCGTAACGCTTGCCATACTCGGTCTTCTTATTCTTTCTAACGATAGAACGCAGCCTCTCCTTTTGCACCTCCAAAGGACACATAGTAGCCTTCTCATATTTGCCGGCAGTTTTTTTCGCGTGTAAAGTAATCAATTTCATCAATGTCGTTTCAATCTTCGTAACAAAACCCTTTGAGTATTTGGATTTACTTTCCTTTTTACCCTTACGAGCTGCCTTAGACCCCCGGCGAACATGTTTTTTACCTAAAGCAAACAACTCCCATAAACCCCCAATAAAATCAGCATCGGCGACCTGTCCTCCGTAGCTTTAGCAACGGCGGGAGCCGATTCCTCTATTTTGATTTTTAATATTTAATTTTTGATTTTGATCAGGCTATTTCTACAAGGTCGATTTTAGATTCATTAATACGTCTCCCAACCGGCTCAACACCAAGCCCGTCCCCGTCCAGACTTCGACCCCATCCTCCGAACCTGATAGTGATCCCCCTCCGTCCGATCTTACGTTTCAGCAGCAGCCTTCCGTACGACCCCTCAAACCACTTTAGCCCCTCGCATCGCGTCCCGATATGACGCCCCGCCGCCGACAAAATCACGCTCTCTCCAACCTGGCACCCCAACTGACAGCCAATCCCGGCGGCAACAGCTTTTCGATATATATCAAACGAGTTGATAAGCCCCCCGCATTTGCACACCCGTATATTGAAAACATCGCATCCTTTTTCGGCGATAAGCCTTTCGGCATCGCCCATCGAACACATCGATTCGTCCGCGATAACTGGCACTAATTTCTCCGCCGTCACCCGCCTCATCCCCTCATAGTCACCCCCGCCGACAGGCTGCTCAACACCGCACAGACCGAACTTACTCATCGCCTTGATCTGCGCAATTGCCTCATCGCTTTCCCACGCACAATTAGCATCCACACGGATACCAACCTTCGGCCCCATAATTCTCCTGACGATTCCAAGCTTTTCAAGATTAGCTTTCAGCGACGGGCCCACCTTAACTTTCACTTCACGAAATCTAAACAGCCGCATCGCCCACGAATACTTTCGAACTTTTGCCGGATCCTTTACCGCAATAACGCCGCTGTATCGAATTTTACGCTTCACTATCGGTCCTATCACCGAACCGGCGCTCACACCAAACGTCTTTCCGGCAAGATCGAGAACCGCAAGCTCCGCCGCACAAAACGCCGCCTGCTGATCGCGATCAATCTCCAAAAAATAATCACGCAAATACCCTGTCAAGTCCTCAAAACTGGAAAAACGCATCCCAACCATCTCAGGCAGAATATTATTCGACAATTCGCTTTTAACGGTCCCGATAGTTTCACCGGTAACATAAGCACGAGGACAGCTCTCGCCCCATCCGACCACGCCGCCCACGCCTCTTGCACAAACGAGAATATTCCGCGCAACGCTTCGCTGAGCAAGAGAATGCGAAACAGAAAATCGCATCGGCATCTCTACCGTATAGATAGAAAACCCCACAACCTCCAAAATTCCTGCCCCCATAAAACCCCCAATATAAAATTACCTATAATAATGCCGCATTATTATCGTCATCCCAGAGACACCCCTTAGCGTAAAAACCGAATATAACCGGAATTTGCAAAGAAACGATTTTTTGGATTAAGCAGGTTTTTTCGGTTAAGCAGCCTTCGCAATATGACGAATTTTGCAACGGGCATAATCATTGTGTCGATATATCGTCCGGCAACAAAAATGCCGGCAACATAGTTTTGGGGTGGCTTCTAATATTACAGCATTATTACGTATGACTTTATCGCTCCTGTAAAATACTGGAAGCCCGCAGGGAACATTGCCATGATTGATGACAAAATGTCAAAAAAAATATACATACTGGGTGCAGGCGCCATCGGCGGACTCATCGGAGCACGCCTCACACAAAAATTCGGCAGAGAAAACGTCACACTTATCGACATAGACGAAGAACACATAAAAGCCATCTCCGACAAGGGCCTGAGGCTATTCGACAAGGGCCGCAAAATCCCGCAAATCGAAAATATAGACGTAAACATCGCCACCCCAGACCGCGTCGATAAAAAACTAATGGAAAATGTCATTCTCGCCACAAAATCATACTCAAACGGCCTGGCCCTGAAAGAATTGCAAAATCACATCCCCCTTCTCGTCCTCCAGAACGGATACGATCAAAGAATTGCCCGATTCCCAAACGCGGTAAAAAGCGTAGAGTTCGGTTTCGCTTCCCAGGTCAAAGAACCCGGCCTCATCTACAACGCCGTAAAAGGAAAATACGTCCTCGGCAATTCCACACCATTTAGCAGTGCTGTCGCAAACTGGGCAAAACTCCTGAACAAGGCAGGCATCAAAGCCGAAATAAAACCAAACATCAACGGCTACCTCTGGAGCAAGCTGCTCATCAACTCTGCCTTAAATCCGATAAGTGCGATTAAGAGGTACTCCTTCAAAAAACTCATTGAAACCCAGGAATCAAGGCAGCTCTTCAAAGAGCTATACATAGAAGGATACCCGATAGTTAAAAGAAAATCCGAAGAACTTAAACAAAAACTGGGAAGCTTTCTTGGACCGCCTCAAATTGTAAACTGGATTTTTCAGCATCAAAAATTGTCCGATTATATACTAAAAAAAGTCGCAGACAAATTCGGAGAAGTAGAAAGCTCGATGCTTCAGGACATAAGAAGAAACAGGGAAACCGAAATTGACTATATTAACGGAGCGATAATCCGGCTTGGAAAAAATTATGGCATCGAAACTCCGAAAAATAACCGGATTTACGATCAACTCAAAAACATGGAGCCAAAATGTTAGCCGAAATCAAAAAACGAAGAGCAATAAGGGAATACTACGACGGCAAAATACCTGACAAAGACATGGAGGGGATCATAAATTCCGCCCTGATGGCGCCTTCCCCCTTCAACGCCCAGCCGTGGAAATTCTACGTCGTAAAAGACAAACAAAAAAAATTCCGCATCAGAAACATCTACGACGATTCAACAAAAAAAATCCAGCTATACAAAAAACTTTGTTTAACAAGGGTTCCGATTTACGAGCAGGACACAAGTTTCCTCGAAATCGCAACGTTGATAATACCATGTTATGAAATCAAAACATCATACGCAAGAGATAGCCTCGCCATGGCCGTCCAGAACCTTATGCTCGAAGCTACACGCCGAAACATCGCAACTGTCTGCATGGGACGGCCAACAAGATTCAAAAAGCAAAGGGACCAGATGAGAAAAATCATACAACTGGAAAACTCACACGATATCCCGTACATAATCGCCATCGGATACGCACCAAAACCACATGAAGAATACGAAATTCCCGAAAGAAAACCCATAAAGGAAATAATGGTTCAAATATAAAAAAGTCTCGGCCAATAGGCCGAATCCTTCATTAAACATTAGACAATAATCATTAGACATTTGAAATGTGGAGTAAAAATGAAGAATCTAGTAACAGGCGCCACCGGATTTGTCGGAAGTCACATAGCCGAAAAATTAATACAAGACGGTCAGGAAGTAATCGCATTCGCAAGAGAATCAAGCGACACAACTTTCCTCAAACAGTTAGGTGCCAACATAAGATATGGCTCTCTAACGGATACTGCTTCAGTATTCGAAGCTACAAAAGGCATAGACCGCATCTTCCACGTCGCAGCAATGACAGAGGAATGGATCCCCAAAGAAATATCGTACAGGGTAAACGTCCTGGGAACGACAAATCTGCTCGAAGCTGCCATGGAAAATAAAATAAAAAGATTTTTCTTCGTAAGCAGCCTCGCCGTAATGGGTATCAGGAACCACTACGGTACAGGAGTCAAGACAAACTACCCCAAATCCGGCGACCCCTACATAGACACAAAGATCGAAGCCGAAAAATTAGTTTGGAAATTCGCGAAATTTGGCTTGCCAGTTACCGTACTAAGGCCGGGCTTCATGTATGGACCGCGCGACAGAAGGTTCATGAAAAGGATCCTAAGCAAGCTCGAAATTGGAGGATTTAAATTCGTAGGAGACGGAAAGAACATGTTAAATCTTAATTACGTTGGAAATTTCGCCGACGCCGTTCTCCTTGCAAGTAAAACCGAAGACTCGATAGGACAGGCATACAACATCGCAAACGATGACAAAAACCTCGACATGCAGACATTCATCTTCAAAGTAGCCGACCTGTGGAATTACCAAAGACCGCAATCACACATCCCCGTCCCAATCGCCAAAATCGCCACAATACTAATGGAAACGTCCGCAAGGCTGATGAAGAAGAAAGAGCCGCCGCTGCTAACAAAAACAAGGCTCAAATTCTTATCCCTTAACCTCGAATTTGACATCTCAAAAGCAAAACAGCAAATCGGATTTGAAAATAGTGTAAACATCGACCAGGGGCTGGAACTTACAAAGCAATGGATAGAACAAGCCCACGCCTATGATTAAGCTGCCATACACATTCAGGAACAAGATAACCGTTGAAAGCGAAACGTACAAAGATTACGTAAAAACCGAACTCCATCGCCTGAAAGAAAAACCCGGCAGCCTGGAAACCATAATAAGGCTCGAAAACACCCTCTCAAGTCCCGCCCCGTCATCGAACGATTTCCTGATCGACCATTTCATCGCCGCTGACGGACAAACCATACGTTTCAACAAGTGGAACCCGAAAAATACCGAACACATCTTCATCTTCTTAAACGGACTCGAAAGTCACGCCGGATGGTTTTCCTCCATGGCCGCTGACTTCGCCAAAAATGACATTGCAACTTATGCCCTCGACAGAAGAGGCTCCGGCCTAAACTCCAAAAACACAGGAAAATACCGGCAATGGATCTCTGACGTCTTCGAGTTGACAAAAATAGCAAAACACCAAAACCCAAATACAAAAACCCACCTGGTCTCAATATGCTTCGGCGCAAAACTGGCAACAGCATGCGCAATAAAGCAACCGGACGAATTCGACTCTCTAATCTACATGTCCCCCGGCATAAGCGTAAAAGTAACTCCCACACCACTGGAAAAACTCCTCATCGCCCTCGACGCCCTCTCGCCCTTTTCATTCAACATCCCAAGTCCCATCAAAGACGACGAAATGTTCACCGATTCCCCCGACGCCCTCTATTTCCTTTACAAGGACAAGCTAAGAACCCACTCACCAAGAGCAAGCGACTTCTACCAGGCAAGAAAATTAAACGCATACATCTTAAAAAATCTAAACAAAATAAAAACCCCCTCCCTCGTATTACTAGCCGAAAAGGATCAGATACTAAACCTCGAAAAAACAAAACGCATCTTCGCAAGCTTCACCAAAAAACCAAAAACGATAATATACCCAAACTCCCAACACGTAATCTTCTTCGCCGAAGCAAAACAAAAACTAGAATCAGACATATTAGATTACATACAGAAACCCTAATCACTAATCCCTACTTTTATTTAGTCTCGGCCAACGGCCGAATCCACCCCTTTTCCCTATTCCCCTTTCCCTTTTCCCTGCTTTTTATTTTTCTCCCAAACAAATCCCCATCCAAACGGTATATATTCTTGATAACCTAATGAAGGGGGACTATTTTGAAAAATCAAATACAGTACAAACGGCACAAACGTTTTATTCTAACCGTTGCATCGCTTGCGATACTCATGGCAACCGCAATCGGCGTCAATGCCGCTGAAATCTCCCACAGCGAATTTCTAACTTATGCCAGAACAGACTACCCCAAACTCCTCGAAGCGATGATAATAGGTTATGACAGCCGGGTAACCGACTACACCGGCACTTTGAGCAAACAGGAAAGGGTCAACGGAAAGCTCCGCAAACCCCAGACAACCAATTTCAAATTCCGGAACAGACCCTTCTCGATCTTCATGCAATGGACAAAAAACCCCGGCAAGATCGACCGCCTCTTGTTTGTAAAGGGCCAAAACAAAAACAAAATGGTCGTCCATCCCACAGGAATAGCATCCTTCATTAAATCCCTGGAACGCCCTCCAGCCTGCAAAGAAGTCTTCAAAGCCAACCTGCGATCATGTGACAAATTCGGCATAAGAAACATGCTCCAGCGACTGCAAACAAACTCCAAAACCGCCCAGCTAATATACCTCGGCGAAACCAAGGTAGACAACAGAAACTGCATCACAATAGAAACAATAGTACCAATGGCAGACAAACCCAACGAATTCACAAGAATGACAATTAAGGTAGACCTGGTCCATCGCCTGCCAGTCTCCGTCACAAGCCGGGACAAAAACGGAAACCTCCTCAGCACATACACCTACACCAACCTAAAATTCAACACAAATCTAACAGACGCAGATTTCACAAAGAAAGCAAACAAACTCTAATACTCTGTACAAACGTTCGCCCTTGTCATTGATCGCCAAAAGTAACCGTCTTAGGCCGATACTCCGCAAGGTGAACGCGAAGTATACGTTTTATTTCACCGATGGTAACGGGGTGCTTTTGGGCAAAGTGCTCCGAAGGAACCAGCTTTTCCGAAACCGCAAAATCAACATGAGCGCTCTCATAAGTAACAATACCGTCCGACGCACCTTCCGCAGTCTTGCTGTTTCGTATGGCTACGATCGAATGATAAGGAATATCCCTCCTAATCTCCACACCCTCCATCACCTCCATAAAAGATGACGACGGCGAAAGCTGATCGATCGAAGTAAGGATCGGCCTTTCCCTTTTACCGGGAACATAAGACAAATTCGCCGCATTCGCCTTAAGCATGTTCCCAATATCTTTAAGCTGTTGCGGCATTTGTATAAAACCGGCACCCAACCCCGCAATAAAAGTCTCTGCCTCCGAACTCCCTCGATGAGGAGTAGCAATGAACACAACCCGTTTGATAAACGGCAAAGCTTCGAAGAACAAAACATTACGTATCAATTCCTTCTGCTCTGCACTCATGGAAAGCTCTTCCACACCCACCTTAAACACATCGTCATAGTAATAGCTCTCGCTGTCCTGCACCATAAGTCGCGTAAGCAGCCCGCCCATACTATGCCCGATAAGGATCATTTTATCAAAATTCGAATCACCTCCATCCGCCCCAAAAGTCTTCCGCATATCAAGCAATTCCTCACGAAGCAAAGACGCCGAATAAATGATCGGCAAGCCCGTAGGATACCGAAAGAACCAAAACTGAAAATTCTCACGAATAACCGGATCGCCCCGAAGATCGTTAAACATCCCAACCCACGTCTCCGGACTCGAATAAAGCCCATGCACCATCACAACAGGAATTTGATCCGTCCGATACGGTTCAAGCATGACCATACCAGCATCGCTAAGGTAGACATCCGGAC
>VRUF01000105.1 GCA_019456245.1 Planctomycetota bacterium
GTTTTCCCTTAAAATTGACTCATTTGCCGCACCTGTAAGGATAAACATAGCCCTAAACCCTTTCTTCCAGCAATTATGTCCGATAAGCCCTTTCCAGGGCTTATGCCACAAATCTACGAACAAGACCCCCCTGGCAAATGTATCATTCCCCGTTATCTCAAGGTGGAGGTTAGGAGGAGTGTCCTTCAAATCGGGTAAGGAAGCCGTCAATAGACCAACAAAACGAATCTTATTGGGGCATATTTTATGAATGAAAAGATATCAACAAGCAAACTCAAAGGCGTACCTGAAACACTTCTTCTCCCTTTACGCGGACGATATCTCGAAACCACAAGAAAAAACGGCTTTATTAACGATCCCAAATCGGTAGAGATCATCGATTCTATAGACCACAACTTCGAATCTGCCGATATGCCCTGGGACGGGCAGATGGTAATATCGGCCCGAACGGAAATACTCGATGAAGCGACAACAAAATTTCTGGACGAAAATCCCGATTCGGTCGTCGTAAATCTCGGATGCGGTCTGGACACCCGAATTGAAAGAGTAGACAACGACCGCGTACTCTGGTACGAACTCGATCTGCCTGAATGTATCGAACTTCGAGAAAAGTTCTTCAGTGAAAACGATCGCGTCAAATTCATCCCAAAATCAGTGTTGGATTTCTCCTGGATCGACAACATCGAAAAGGGCAAAAAAACATTATTCATAGCCGAGGGACTGCTGGTCTATTTCCACGAGGAAGATGTCAAAAAGATTATTTTCGCGATAAAGGATAACTTCCCTGATTCGCAAATTATCTTCGAGGCATACTCGATGCTGATCAAAAAATCGTGGCACAGGCACAAAAAGATAAAGAGCGCTTTTTCGATGTTCAAATGGGGCGTTAACACTGGCAAGAGCATGGAAAAATGGGATCGGGGAATTAAATTTATCACAGAATGGCCTTATGTCGACCGCCATTGCAGACGCTGGAAATGGATGATGCTGTTTAAATTAGTGCCTCGTTTGCGAAAAATCATGAAAATCGTCCACCTCCAATTCCCGGTCCAGGCCGCCCGAGCAAAAATCTGATAAAATAGTATGACACAAAATGCTGCTATTATCTTCATATTCACAAACCCATAGTTCGCAGCAGTTAGAATCCCCTTCTGTCTCCCAAACAACAAAATTCCCGCTGTCATTTATTCATAATTTAAAATCATATACTTGTATCTATGATCGTTATCTCTATATCATCAGATGCAGTATTTCCGAAGCTGTCTGTTATTGTCAAAGTAAGATTATAAACTCCTGGGTAAAAATCGGTCTCGCTTATCTCATCCCACCCTTCCTCCAATCCGCCTCCTTCATCCCAATTCCAATACCATAACCATGAAACAATATCACCTGTCGAACCTGAACCATCTAATGTAATAAAAACCGGATTATCACCGGCGATAAAGTGAGTTTGGTCAGGCCCTGCGTTAGCCGTAAGTGGTTGTGACGGCATTGTCAATGCGGCAAAATCCAGCAAGTTAACGATCCCGTCTCCACCATCGGGAGCAATGTCGAATGCCGGGTCGTCACTTAGCCAGCTTTTCGCAAAAGCATTTAACATAATGTTCACCATATTGAATGCGTGGACTGCTCCTATGTCCTGAAGCTGTCCATCTTTAAAAGGCGCACCGGCAAATATTACATCACCGGACATAGCTACACTTCTGCCAAGATAACCCTCACCTCCGCCGGGTACAAGCTCTATAGCTTCCGACCACAATACCCCATCCCACTCAAACATAAATACATAACCACCCGAAAGCCTCGATGCACCAGTAACTATCCTGTCCCCATCAATCGCAACATCGTAACCAAAATCTTGTGAAGAATCAGGATACAATGTACTGTACTGCGGTTCTTGCGGCAGCTGTTGCTCCAACGACCATTGGCCGTCATATCTGTAAACGTAAACTTTGCCTTTACTCTCGCCATATGCACCAACTACAACAACTTCACCAGAAACATCAACAGAACAACCGTAATAGTCAACTGGCAATCCATTTGAGTTGTATAACTTGCTAACCGACCCTGCCCAGTCATCACCAGACTTGGTAAATACATAGGCCGAGCCCTGGCGTTCATTACTTCCGATTTTATCTTGTCTGGCACCAGCGACAATAATATCACCATCAATCGCCACAGAAAAACCAAACCAGTCTCCCCATCCCCTGGAACCTCCTTTGCCTTCCCCATCCGATGCTGTCAGTTTCTGGTCGAATAACCAACTACCACCTGATCGCTCGTAAACATAAGCAGCACCTTTTTCGTCGTCGTCAAAAGTCGCCCCTACTACTATTGTATCGCCATCAATTGCTACAGAAGTACCAAACAATATACCTTCCTGCGGATTATCAACGGTGATCACCGAAGGCTCTACCTCCCAGCCATCGTTAATGTCCTTTTCATATATAAAAATTGCACCAACATCATCGATACTGTTGGAATCATAAGAGTATGCACCAACAACAATAGTGTCACCGTCAAGATCTACGGAGTAGCCGAAATGAGGACTAGACTGAGTGACCACGTAGTTAGGTTCAAGGGTTGTTACGTAATCCCAATCAAGGCCGTTCCTGCTATACACATAAGCAGCCCCCAAACTGCTGTTTTCGTAAGGTGCTCCAACGACAAGTGTCTGGCCATCGGTTGCCGTAGACCATCCATAGTAGGAATCTTCAACAGGTACAGGGGCAGTTAGCTCCTGTGTGGCAGCAAAGGATAAATTTGAGGCGAATAACACGATAAGGCAAATAGACAAATGTCGCGTAAGCATAGAAACCCTTTTCATTTTCCCATATTTCTTAAAAAAACCACTAAATACACTAAGTCAGCTTTGGAACCGACGTAATAAAGGACTGCTTAAAAGCAAAAACGTTACGTTTTTTTTTGCTAATATTATTAAAAGGGGCAAAAACTGAAAAATGATTATAGGCTAAATCGACATAAATGCAAGGGAAAAGCAAGTTTAGCGAAAAAGAGCGTGGGGCCCTGGGTTTGGTTTTTTTTGAATATCCAATATCCAACAAGGAATATCGAATTATGAAGTGGGTAGTCGCCCCGCGACTAGATAGGTAAATCCGCCAAGAGTCCATCTTCGGCGAGTAAATCCCCTTCCCTGGCTCTTTATCCTACTGCTTTTAAATCCCCCATGCCCCTGATGTATCTTTCACCTTTCATTACGGAACGGATTGCATTTAAGAGTTGACTGCCGGCACGAGCCTTCTCGACGAAGCCCTTAATCGGCAAATCGACATACTCGGAAACGGTATACTCCGAAAAACTCGCCGAAACCAACACGATCTCAACACCTGCCCCAAATTCTATGATTCTGCGGGACGCCTCAATGCCGTCCATTACAGGCATGTTAATGTCCATCAAAACAACATCCGGCACTATCTCCTTAACCAACTCCACCGCCAAAGCACCGTTCGGCGCATTGGCAACAACCTCCATATCGGCGGCAGCATTTACCATCGCAGTCAAACATTGGCGCATAGCTGCGTGATCATCGACTACTACAATCCGAATTTTTTTAACAATATCCATATCGCCGTTTCCGCAACACCACCGGTGATTCATAAAAACCACCATATATACCCTTAAGGGTAGTAAATGCCCGCGAGTAAAATGGTAACTATTTGTTTGCAAGCAAGTTACCGCGAACAAAACGGGAATTTTCAATCGTGATCCATATATATTATCGGCAAAAAAACAGCAAAACCTCCACACAAATAGGCGAATTTCCTCTCAAAATCGTACAAATATGTGATATTTTAGCTATTAGCCATTAGCTGTTGGCTGGATAGTGGATCAAGTCCGGCATGACAATGCGAAGCGAACTACATTTGACTTAGAGCAATTGGATATTTGGGCAATAGGCTCTTTAATACAAGTCTGAAATGCCCTCACGAAGGGCATACTTGACCAATTCAGGAATACTGGAAACACCGATTCGGGCCATAATTTCACGCCGCTTGTTATCAATCGTCTTGGGACTCCTGCCGAAAACCTTTGCAATTTCATTTATGCTGAGACCCTCGCTGACCAACCGGATCATATCGCAATCCCGTGCAGAAAGGAGCGCTGGCTTATCCGCATCGCTATCTCCGGCAATCTGCCCTGCTCGCTCCTTAATAAGGTCGGCGATCGACTCACTACAGTAACTCTGGTCCCGATAAACCGCCTCAATCGCGGTGCCAAGCTCTCTCCAACCGCTCCCTTTGCAGAAAAAACCTGAAACCCCCGCATCTAGTGCACGATCGACGACATGGTTTGCAAAATTTGCCGATATCACAAGCACTTTAATACGGTTGTTCAACGCCAATATAGTTTTGATCGCGTCGATACCGTCCATGCCGGGCAGTTTGATGTCCATTACAACTACATCAGGGGCAAGACATTTGCAAAGTTCTATCGCCCTCTCACCGCTTTCGGCTTCTTCAACAACGGTAATATTACCTCCCTGACGCTTGATTATGGTTCGCAGGCCACCGCGGATCATCTCATGATCATCGACTATAAGAACACGTATTTGTTTTGAATCGTCTACCATAAAAGTATGACCTCTAAATCCAACATCTCCACCAACACACAATTTTTATAACTATAATTTCCTATTTATTCGCAAGTCTGACTTAACTATATTTTTCACCTGCCCAACTCGCACAAATCTCCTAAAAGCTGCCCTTTAGAATTCCAGGCTGGTTATCCCCTCACGAATCGCAAACTTCGTAAGCTTTGCCATGCTGGAAATTCCCAGTTTTGTCATTATCGATCTCCGACGTGCATCGACTGTTTTTATACTCACGCTCAAAAGAACTGCCACTTCCTTCGTTGATATGCCCTCTGCAAGAAGCTGAAGCAATTCGCGCTCCTTTATTGTAAGGCTATCGATCGCGGTCTTACCGAGATCAATTCCGCCGCCTTCGGCATAATCCTTAATGATCACATTTGCAATCTTTGGACAAATATAGCTGTCACCGCCTGCAACTGCAATGATGGCGCGAATAACTTCTTCACCAGCACTTTCCTTGAGAATATAACCTCGAACACCTGCACGGAATAACTCTGTCACAAAGCGGCGGTTCGAATAGGCCGAAAGAATCAGGATCTTAACATCGCTGTCTGCACTGAGCAATTTCCGAGACGCTTCAATCCCGTTAAGACCGGGCATATTCACATCCATTATCACAACATCCGGCTTTTCACGAGCGACAACTTCGATACCTTCGCGACCGTTGCCAGCCTCACCTACAAGTTCGATATCCTCATACTGATCGAGAACAAGGCGAAGGCCTTCACGAAAAACGCTATGATCATCTATTGCAACTACACGTATACTCATCTAATTTTTCCTCTTGCATTCTACAAATCCTGCCGCAACGGTGCGCAAAGCGTAACAACTGTCCCGCTTGCCACTTTTGATTCGATCTTGAGATTGCCTCCGAGGTATTCAAGACGATCACGGATACCGAAAAACCCAAAACCTGACTCTTTCGTTATAGCGAGTCGTGTTTCGCTGTAATCAAATCCTATGCCATCGTCTTCAACACGTATAGTGATTTTATCATCATCGCCCGAAACCGCAACATTTATTTTTTTGGCATTTGCATGTTTTATTATATTGACGAGTAACTCGCGAAATGCTCCAAACAAAAAGGTACGCATATCGTCGTCGATCGGCTTTTCGGAGCCATCATCGCTAAACTTAGTCTTTAGGTCGTGTTCGCCTTCTATTTTTTCTTTCAGCCACTCCTCCATCGCCGCTTCAAGTCCAAACTCATAAAGGATCGGGTAACTCAATTCAAAAGTAAAACCACGGGTCATTGCAATAAGACCTGACGTCTCCTCCCGTATACGCCTGAGACTGGCCATAAGCTCATCTCCGGTCTCCTCCTTCTTCAAAAGAGTCTCAAGCTTCATATTGATAAACGCCAGCGGCTGAATAATGCTGTCATGAAGCCCACTGGCGATACGACGACGCTCATGCTCTTCGCTAAGGGTAAGCTTGGACGCCAGAGATCGCAGCCTCTCCTGGTACTCATGCAATTCGCTTTCCACTCGCTTTTGTTCTGTGATGTCCTCTGCTACCTCAATAAATCCACGTGGCTTGTTGTCATGACCATAAAGAGGGGACGCCATAAGTTGAACCGAAATATGTGTTCCATCCTCAAGAACATCTTCCGTTTCCGCTGTTTCGGTTTTGCCTGTCTTTATCGCAAGATTACCCGGACAATACTCGCATACCGTTTCACACTGCTTAAACTCCAAATAGCACTTCTTGCCGATCAACTCCTCCGGCTTCTTACCGAACCGCTTGCATTGCGCACTGTTTACGAAAAGAATATTATAATCAACATCCAGCAACGTCACACCCACATCCACATTCTCAACCAGCATTCGATATTTCTCCTCACTCTGACGCAAATCTTCATCCGATTGCCACAACTCATCCATACGCACAATAAGCTCCGCGTTCGCATCTTCAAGCTCGACTGTACGCGCTTTGACCAGACCTTCAAGCGATTCGCTGTATTTCTCAATCTGCGCAGCCATCAAATTAAAAGAAACGCCAAGCGTACCGATCTCGTCGCTGCGATTTACCTCCACTCGGCTGGAAAGAACACCTCCGCCAAAAGCCTTCGCTGTTTTGGACAGCGCAAGAATAGGCTTGCTTAAGCGCTCTCCAAAAACCACCGAAACCAACACAAGAACAAGCACACAACCTGCAAGAGTATACCCCAGCGTTTTATGCATAGCCGCTACAGACGCGAATACCAGTTTGGGATCACGCTCAATAAGTACATTCCAGACAGTCGGCTTGGTAAGGCCTGTCCAGGCGAGATTCGTCCGGGCGAGAGACCTATTTTTGTC
Source organism: Planctomycetota bacterium (assembly GCA_019456245.1). GTDB lineage: Bacteria > Planctomycetota > Phycisphaerae > Sedimentisphaerales > Anaerohalosphaeraceae > VRUF01. The sequence goes on from VRUF01000105.1 coordinate 6,913, forward strand.
ATGATAGGTATATGCTATAAAAGACTTCGTACCATGCTCGTTTATCTCCGTAACATACCCTTCCTCGCCCTGAACAGCTTTCTTCGCCGATTCCATATCAAGATCAATCAAATTAGTTGTAAAAGCCATGTCCGGATCATCACTGGAAAGTACAAGCCCCTCATTATTGAACAATACAACATTACTGGTTGTATCACGATGCAATCTCTCGTCCCTCACATTCTTCATTATTGCGTCAATTTTATGCCATTTCAGCGCCCCCATAAGAACACCCAGAACTTCTTCCCCCTCCCACGGCCTGTTACGATGAGCTCTTGTACCCTCTAAAATTGGAAAAGATACCATCATCACATACCGCTTGGCAATATCATCATAATAAGGCTGCTGGATATTAGCATTCCCGGCAAGTGCCTCTGCAAATCCGGGTTTGACTGAAAAGTCTTTCCCCCTCAGCTTGCTATCTCTCGCCGCAACCACCGTCCCGTTCAAGTCTGTAAAAACAAAATACGAAAAATTACCCACAGAATGGCCCAAACTTTTCGTTATCCGCGTCATCTTTTTATTGCCCCCGGACAGGCTAAATTCCTCCATAGTAACCAAATGAGAAATCGCATGAAGGTTCTGGAAAACCGTGGAAAGGTACAGGTCAATGGCCTTGAGTACATTGTTCCCAAAATCAACACCATCAGCGCCAAACTGCTTTTCAAGTCTGTGATGAACAATCTGTGTCTCGATAAAACCGACAACAAAGATCGGCACAACAGAAATCAAAAGCAGCATCAGTATTATTTTATTACGCAGTTGCAATTTTCACTTCTCCAGTCAACTAACGCCATCGGCGACAAGTTTGGCAAGCATAGGTTTAAGTTTACGTATCGCATTTCCACGATGCGAGATAGCGTTCTTCCGGGAGCTGCTAAGCTGAGCCGTTGTCTTACCGAGTTGCTCAACAATAAAGATCGGATCATAACCAAAACCATTGTCGCCAACCTCGGCGCCGGCGATCATACCTTCGCAAACACCCTCCGTCTCAAGCAGAACTTTATTTGCGTTTGCAAGACAAAGGCTGCAAACAAAACGAGCGCCCCTTTTATCTTCAGAAATGTCCTTCATCAATTCGAGTACCCTGGCAATATTACGATGATCGATAAGCCCGCGATCTTCGCCGTCGGCCTTATCACCGGAAAAACGCGCCGAATGAACACCAGGGGCTCCTTCAAGTGCATCGATAACCAAACCCGAGTCATCGGCAAGTGTCCAGAAACCGCTCGCGGCGGCATAGGTCAAAGCCTTCTTTCGGGCATTGGCGGCAAAAGTGGAACCATCCTCGATAACTTCCTCAAAACCGCCAAGATCATCAAGGCCAACCCACTCGACATCGAGATCAAGCATTGCACGAAGTTCTGTGAGCTTACCCTTGTTGGTAGTAGCAACCAGGATCTTACGCTTCATTGAAGTCCGCCATCATATTAAAACCGATACACGCAATTTCATACCCAAACACCGGAGAAATATTTTAGCCGACCGCAAACGAAATGTCAAACAAAAAATACCCCTATCGGGGTATGTGGTCTCCCATCTTACGCCGCCTCACCCATCCGACAAAAACCACCCCCCCGCTAACGAGCAGAACCTCAGCCGGAGAAGGCGAGGCAAATGTCTCGCCCTCAGTCAATTCAACTGGTTCGATCACGGCGATCTCATCGCCTTTTGCCGCTACTGAAATCAGGGTCACGATCGAAACTATAACTATTACCGTAATCCGAAAACACTCACGAAAATTTTTCCCCACAACGTTCCAGCGGATACACATTTTCCACCCCCTATAGTTGAAAAATCCTCATTTCCTGAAAATATCTACTTATGTAGTTGTACCCCGAACACTCCATCTAAGTTCGAAAATAAATGGACAAAAACCGATAAAAAACCGCCCGTCATAGCATGAAATAAACCGAATATCGGTACTGGAAATGGTGATCACAGGCAATGATTTTATAGGCTCTTAGCTCAACAACTTCTTAAGGAGTGCCCTTTGGAAATGGAGCCTGTTTTCAGCCTGGTCGAATATCACCGAATTGCTGCACTCGACAACTTCGTCGGTGATCTCAAGGCCACGATAGGCAGGCAGGCAATGCATGACTTTTGCATCGGTCGGCGCTTTGGCCATAAGGGCGGTGTTAACCTGGAAGCCATCAAAATCCCGCAGACGCTTTTCCTTCTCGTCCTCCTGACCCATACTGACCCACGTATCGGTATAGACCGCGGCGGCATCTGCAACGGCAGCGACAGGGTCGTTGGTCTGGCTAACACAGTCGGGGCAAACCTCATTGGCCCGGGCGATCGATTCGCTGTCAAGTTCATACCCGGCTGGGGTGGCGACGACAAACTTCATGTCAAACTTGGCGCAGGCAAAAGCAAGCGACCGCGCAACATTATTACCATCGCCGATATAAGCAACCTTAAGACCTTTAAGCTCGCCGCAATGCTCCTTTATTGTCTGTAGATCGGCCATCGCCTGGCAGGGATGCGACCAGTTACTCAAAGCATTTATTACCGGAACATCGGCGTACTCGGCAAGTTCGATTATTGTATCATGTGCAAAAGTCCGAGCCATGATACCGTCGACATAACGGCTGAAAACCCGCGCCATATCCTTTGCAGGCTCACGCTTGCCGATTATACCGATATCGCTCGGTTTAAGATAGAGCGACGTACCCCCAAGATCGTACATCGCAACCTGAAAACTTATCCGCGTCCGGAGGCTCGTCTTCTCGAAAAGCATCGCAAGAACCTTGCCCGAAAGACAGATATCCCTTCCACCGCCTTTAAAAAGTTCCTTAAGCTCGATACTAAGCTCAAGCAAACCGCAAAGCTCGTCAACAGAACACCTGCTTATAGAAATAAAATTTTTCATCTCAACTATCCTTTACTCAAAACACTGTCTAAAATCGCAACCGCAGCGTCAAGTTCTTCTTTACAAACCGTCATCGAAGGCATAAA
>VRUF01000106.1:0-1519 GCA_019456245.1 Planctomycetota bacterium
AAGAATACGCAGCAATATTGAAAGATTGCGAGTCATTCTGATGCCGCCAGCCGAAGCCGCAACAGGCAGAAAGCGAGCACGAAAAATTAAATTGCTCTAGCAGAGGTTTACTAAGGAGTTATCGCCAATGGAAAATATTCTTGCCGACAGAACCAAACTTATCGACGCAAGCGGTATACGTAAGGTATTTGCCCTTGCGGCCAAGTTGAAGGATCCGGTTAATTTTTCGATCGGTCAGCCCGATTTTGATGTTCCCGAAAAGATCAAGGATTCGGCGGTTGAAGCGATACGAGGCGGTTTTAACGCCTATTCACAGACGGCAGGGGACCAGCAACTGCTTGATAAGATACGCGCAAAAAGCATCGCAGACTACGGTTTTCAAGAACCCTCCGCGCTGGTAACAAACGGAGTCAGTGGTGCATTACTGCTGCTTTTTATGTCGATCATCAATAAAGGCGACGAGGTAATAATCGCTGATCCATACTTCGTTATCTATAAGCATGTCATCAATATGCTTGGCGGCAAGTGCGTGTTTGTCGATAGTTACCCCGATTTCAAGCTCCCAGCCGAGGGCATCGAGGCGGCTATAAGCCAGCGGACCAAGCTGATCATCCTGAATTCGCCCGCCAATCCCACCGGGGCAGTCTATAGCGAGCAGCAAGTAAAGGACATCGCAGAAATTGCGAGAAAAAAAGATATTTTGATCATGAGCGATGAGATTTATGACACGTTCTGCTATGAGGATAGTTGCCCGTCCGCCGCAAATTATTACGACAACACGATGATCCTTAAGGGTTTCAGCAAGGCGTATGCGATGACCGGCTGGCGGTTGGGGTACGTCACAGGTTCTAAACGTATCCGGCACATTGTCGAACAAATGACCAAGATTCAGCAGTACACCTTTGTTTGTGCACCGGCACCGCTGCAAAAAGCTGCTATCACAGCAATGGATGTCGATATGAGCGAATATGTTGCCGCATACCGTAAAAAACGCGACATGATTTATGACGGTCTAAGCACCAAGTTCCAGATAACCCGGCCCGGCGGGGCGTTCTATACATTTGTAAAGGCACCGGATTGGGCAAAATCCGCCACTGAATTCGTACAAAAGGCAATTGCTAACAATGTCCTGATAATTCCCGGCAATGTTTTCAGCGAAAAAGATACACATTTTAGAATAAGTTATGCAACTACCAATGCCAAGATAGCCGAAGGAATAGAGATACTCTGTAAGATTGCAGAGGGCTAACTTTTTGCATAATAGACCCTTAAAGGGCAATAAATGCCCGCGGGTAAAATGGTAACTATTTGTTAATAAACAAGTTACCGCGAATAAAACGGGAATTTTCAATCGTGATCGGTATAGATAGTTTTTTACACTTGTCATGTTCATAGGGGTTGGTTAGAATCTTCTTTATGGGAAAACTTCATCGAAAAACAGCAGGGCGACTAAGCAGTAAAACCGGGTTTGAGCTGTGTCGAATCTGTATTGTTATGCTGGCGATGGGATTGATCGGGC
>VRUF01000106.1:1529-9894 GCA_019456245.1 Planctomycetota bacterium
TAAAGCCATCGCTGCTGTTATTTCCTGCAAGGGCATGATCGATGACGGGCTTTATAAGTCGATCAAACGACGAAGCCATATGGCGATGGATGATGGTGCCACTTACCTTATATATGAGATTGGCACCTACGGCGGGCTTGTCAAGAGCGGCGACGAGATATCTGACTTTTTTATCCTCGATGCCGGCAAGAAGGTCCACACCGTTGCATATATAACTACCAAGGCCATATCGGCCGGCGCGATGATAAGCGTCTCCTGCAAAGATATTATCATGCTCAAGCACACCACCATCGGAGACTGTGCACCGATAACGATGGGCGGCGAGTTGAAGGGCGTCGAGCGTGAAAAGGCCGAGAGCTTTATCCGCGGCATATTCTCCAGGGCAGCCGAGGCCAACGGATACCCTGAACCACTTCTAAAAGCAATGGTTTCCCAGCATATAGAGGTCTACTCAGTAAAAAATCTTCAAACAAACCAGCTCGAATTCTTCGAGACGAAGAATATTCCAACGGACCCGAATGCATACGACATCAAAGGCAAAAAGCTCGTAGTAGGCACCGATGAAATTCTAACACTCACCGCAGAGGACGCAACCGAATACGGTATTTCGCGGACCGAGGTTTCAGACCTTGACGAAGCGCTTGCATTCTTAGAGAAAAGAGACGGCGTAAAATTTGCCGGCATACCGGTTGAATATGAGCTGCTCTGGTCGGAACAGATGGTCAGGTGGATAAATTCGCCCGCTGTGATGGGAATTCTTATAATGCTCGCGATGCTTGGGGTTTATATGGAGTTGAACACCCCCGGACTGGGACTTCCCGGACTCGTCGCCGTTATATGCATAGTAATAATAGTAGGCAGTAAGTTTTTGGCAGGAATGGCCAACTGGGTAGAGATCGCTATATTTGTAACGGGGATATTGTTGCTGCTGGTCGAGATATTCGTTATACCGGGTTTCGGAATTGCAGGGCTAACCGGTATTTTCTTCATCATCCTCGGCGGTTTTGGCATGCTGGTCAAAAATGCTCCCGATGAATTGCCTCTTCCCAGGCCGGAGTTTGGAGGATGGGAACCGATCCTCGACGGCCTTGTAGGTGTTTCCGCTGGCCTTGCGGGTTTTGTTGTCCTTGCCATAGTGCTCGCCAAATACATGCCCAAGATAGCGTTTCTAAGCGGTCTTTCCATCGAACCTGCCCCAAAGAGCGGCAACAGGCCAATAAGTATGACAAAAGAACCGGAAGGCGAAGTGACAAAATTAGAAATCGGGCAGGTGGGTATCGCAGATTCGATTCTAAGACCCGCCGGCCAGGCTAAGTTTGATAATGCTATCGTCGATGTCGTCGCCCAGGGTGAGTATGTGCAAAAGGGCGAAAACGTGGAAATCATCGAGATACGCGGTAACAGAGTTGTAGTGAGGAAGGCGTACCCTTTAGGGTAATAAATTGACGCGGGTAAGATTGTAACTTTTGATCTAAAGGCACTTACCGCATACAAACGGGAAGTTTTAATTGAGAGTACTGTGAAATGTGGCTTGCACTTGGCATAATATTGATCATAACAGGGGCGTTTCTGCTCGTGCTTGAAGTTTTTATTCCGAGCTTCGGGCTGCTTAGCGTTTGTGCGATTACTTCTATCGTTGCAGGTGTATGGCTTTTCTTTAAGGTAGGCGTTGTCGCCGGTTGGATCGGTGTCGGTGTCTCTGTGGTTCTTGTGCCGGTGACCTGGATAATCGCTTACAGGATGCTGCCGAAAACACGCTTCGGCAAAAGTGTTATTCTGGCAGGTCCCAAAAGAGACAAAGGCGACGCAATCGCGGATACCGATTCCTTAAAAGACCTTCTCGGCAAGACTGGCGTGGTTATTTCGCCGCTTCGGCCGGTTGGGATGTGTGAATTTTCCGGCAACCGTTACGAGTGCGTCGCCGAAACCGGCTTCGTTGAAAATGATAAGACAGTTAAAGTAATACATGTTGAGGAAACTCAGTTAACAGTAAGAATTGTCGAAGACAATAAATAACGAAAGGGATTGATATGAACTTAAGTACATTAACTCTGGCAGCAGCAGTAGAAAATCCGGGAAAGATCGGACTTATTGTAATTGGCTCGATCATCGGTCTGGCCTTTTTGCTGCTGATTCTCGCCTATGGGCGTCTGTGGCTACAGGCATGGCTTTCCGGTGCACGGGTCACAATCGCCGAACTGATCGGGATGACGCTTAGAAAGGTTAACGCGCGTTCCATAGTGCTTAGTCGAATCACCGCAATTCAAGCCGGACTCGATCTCAGTCAACGCGAACTTGAAAGCCATTATCTGGCAGGGGGGCGGGTGCCTAATGTTGTTCGTGCGCTTATCGCAGCCAACAGGGCGAATATCGAATTGACTTTTCAAACGGCAACAGCTATCGATCTTGCAGGCCGCGATATTCTCGAAGCCGTCCAGACAAGCGTAAACCCCAAGGTTATCGATTGCCCGGATCCTACGAAAGGGCGAAATACAGTTGATGCCGTTGCTCAAGACGGTATTCAGCTTAAGGCCAAGGCGCGTGTTACAGTTCGTGCCAACATCGACAGGCTTATCGGAGGGGCGACCGAAGAAACTATCATCGCCCGTGTCGGCGAAGGTATCGTTACGACAATCGGCAGTGCGGTTAACCATAAGAGTGTGCTTGAAAATCCCGACAACATTTCTAAATCAGTACTTTCCAAGGGCCTCGATGCGGGAACCGCGTTTGAAATTCTCTCCATCGATATCGCCGATATTGACGTTGGCGAAAACATCGGCGCTCAACTGCAAAAGGCACAGGCTTACGCCGACCAGGAACGTGCAAAGGCAGAGGCGGAAAAACGCAGGGCGATGGCAGTGGCCCGGCAGGCGGAAATGAAGGCACTCGTCCATGAGAACCGGGCCAAAGTGGTACTCGCCGAAGCCGAAATTCCGCTGGCCATGGCAGAGTCATTCAGGAGTGGCAATCTCGGAATTATGGACTATTACAAGATGAAAAACATCCAGTCCGATACATCAATGCGTAATACGATCGCCGAATCTGACCAAAAACCAGGGCAACAATAGGATAGCCGGATATGAATGATCTGTTTGAATATATTCTCGCTGCAGGCCGCAAAAAGCCAAACGACTTCAGTTGGGTCGTACCAATAGTATTGGTGGTTTTTTACGGTCTGGCAGGGCTTGCACGCGCATTTAAAAAGTCTGATCAAGAGCAATCCAAGCCCGAGAAAGGGCAACCAGCCAAAGAAGATCGCCAGACATCCCAACGGTGGCAAGAACAGGCTTTGCGCAAACAGCAGCACCGCGAGGACAAACTCCAGCGTCAGGAAACACGTCATCAGCAACGATACACAAAACAGCATCATATTGTAACGGGCGACGTGGAACTGCATGAAGAACATATCTTTGAGCCTGAAATGCCAGCTGAAGGCGGCAGGGTAAAAGATGAAAAACAAAATATATTGCGTGAGATGATGGGCCAGGTTTATCGCCAGGCTACAGGCGAAATTCCACAACCTGCTCGAAAAACCGTTTCGCGAAAACCGGTCCGTAAAGAACCAGTTATGAAATCGCCGCTAAAAAGAAAACCTGCTCGCATCGAAGAAAAACCCAAAGAAAGAATTGTACAGACTCAAACGCACGGGCTCGCACATCTTGCCGGATTGGATGAACTTAAAAAGGCGATCGTGTACGCCGAAATTCTCGGCAAACCAATAGCACTGCGAGACAACTAATAACGGGCAGGATAAAAACCTGCTCGCACATTTCCCTATGCATTTAGCAAAGAAGGGCAACGCAAAATTGCTTTGTGCAGAAATGTACGCTAATTGAACCCAAATCCATAAACCTGCATTATTAGAATAAATACGGAATTGTCCCGCCCTGCCTGGGCCGATAATACATGTTATGTTACATTCAGGCACGGGAGGGCTTTTTGAACTCATTACCATGAAAACTGGTGAAATCGCAAAATAACCGCAAATATCGTGAATTCAGGGCAAAATCTGTTTTTACCGGTATCGTGCACCGATGGCACCGCGGGTCATCGCCGTCAGACGATCCCACGTAGCCGTCGCACGATCGACAAGTCCGAGATTTTCAAGAACGACCTGTATGTTTTCAGTGGCGTCGGGCTCTGATAAATTATTCTGCATGGAGTATTCCAGTTCTTGTATTGCCACTGCAAACTTTGTACGATCCGCGTAGAGCATCGCAGTTTGATAATGAAGCGCTGCCGTATCATGGTCCAGACTGTTTTGGGCGACAAGAACGCCAAGTGCATCATCTGGCCGGTTTGCCTCGTACAGACATATCGCAAGTTTACTGCGGGCCCGGCTGTGTGTCGGGTTGATTTCGATCGCATCCTGAAAAGCCTCAACAGCTCCCTTGAGATTTCCCGACCCCATCATCAGTATCCCGAACTTGTAGTGAACATCGGCACTTTTAGGCGCCCGTTCAAGTTGCTCTCTGTGGGCGACGATCACCTCTTTCATGCCTATTGGCGGCAGACACTCCTTGGGAAGATCGGTATGCTCGGCGTTAACGGCAGCCTGCAAATGCAGGATCGCAGTTTCGGAAAAAAGCAAGCTGCTATTCTGCTGTATTGCCGATGCCAGCGAAAGTGTTTTTATCGCCTCTTTTCTCAAACCGGAAAGTTCCTGTGAAATCGCCAGCCCGACATACGCATCTACAATATCGTCGTTTATCTCGATCGCTCGGTTGAATTGCCCTGCCGCAAGAGATTCATTTTGCATCCGCAGATAATGCGTTCCGAGCTTGATCGTTGCTTCGAGATAATTCGGCTGTCCGCAAAGTGCTGCTTCATAATGCACAATAGCTTCCCCGGTTCTGCCCATCTTGCTGTAAATATCTGCCATTCGTACATGAAGGTCGGGCTGGGCGCCGACCTTTTCCATAAGAAATTGCACACGTTCTATTGCTTCCTCGAAATTATCTTCTTCGAGCACTTCAGGCAGTCCGTCATCGCTGTCGTCGTGGAAGTTATCAGGATGTGCAACGATCGCCATATTGAATGCGTCGATTGCCCTTTCGTACTGCTTATTCGCCGCGAGCAGACACCCCAAAAGAACCATCGTCGATATATCTTCAGGATGTTCCGCAACGAGCAGACCGTAATGCTCGATCGTCTTATCGATACGTCCGTTTTTCAAATAGATCGCAGCCATCCTCTGCCGGGGCAACTGCAAGTAACTTTTAAATTTGAGGCAGTCCTGATAAAACTCAAGAGCCTGTTCTTCATGACCAAGCCTTTCATGACAGTAACCGAGCGTATACAGCGCCATCGTATTGCTTGGATGCTGCCTGTATATAGCATCGAGAAGCTCGACCGCTTTTTCAATATTTTTCTTTTGAATCTGAATAGCAACCGCGGCCATACACCCTTTCGGGCAATCCGGGTTTTCGAAAAGATAAAAATCCAGTTTCTCTTCTGCCAGTTCCAGGTTTCTATCACCCAAAAGTTCAACGATCTCGTTGAAGTCATTTTGCCTGACATCATTTTCCCCATCGGCAGGTTGACAAACAGCGCCAAGCCAATGCCATATCAGATCAGCCGAATCGACTGTTATAGCTTTACCAAATATCTCAAGCAGTTTACTCATCTCTCTCTTTCCCATGTACACAAGAATAGATACAATACGTCATTGCTGTACAAAAAGTATCGACACTATGGGTAAGCCGCTTAACGCTGTTTTGTGGGATATTAGCCTAAGAAACGTGATTTTAGACGCACTTGTACAGGCTGTAGGGATTGTCCATATTAACCGTGCAGATAAAGTGCGGCGCAGACATGACAGAGAACCATATAGGCAAATTTATGGGACTGCATATAAGGCAGGAAAAAAAAAATTATTTGCCAGATCGAACTTGTGCCTCGACTTGGTCAAGATAAGCCAGCGTACGTTCGAGTTTATCGGTAAGATTTTTCAGTTTGAGCATGGTCTTTACGCGGGTAATAAGCTCCCACTTATTGACTGGCTTACTTAAAAAATCGTCGGTTCCGGAATCGATCGCCCTTTCGATGTCAGCAAGTTCGCTAAGAGCAGTTACCATTATAATGGGAATGTGCGATGTTTGCGGGTCGCCTTTAAGACGCCGGCAAACCTCAAACCCACTCATTTTCGGCATCATAACGTCTAAAAGCACCAGGTCGGGCATTTTTTCCTTAACTATTTCCAGTGCCTCCACGCCCGTACTGGCAGCTATCGTACCGCACTGAAGATCCTCAAGATAAGCTATCAGAAGTTCAAGATTCTGTTCGTTGTCATCAACGACCAGAACGGTCGAATTCATTATGTCATTATTTTCTTCAGTCATTTCGCGTATATTCTCCATAAAAGAAGTATGATTGTAATCTGGCCTCTCATCTATGTCAAAAGGCAAATTCTGCCAAAAAAATTAACCTACAGCATTTTCTTCGAGAAATTGCCGTATTTGGGGCCTTAGATAGATGATATCTATGTTGGTAATTTCTTTGACGGCATTTGCGCAGATCACGGCCATTTCGTGTGTTGGGCATTCCGTGTCGACAAAAAAGACCGACGACCCCTTTATTTTGCAAAGGCCACCGCCTCCTCCACCCATCGGGCCGGTACGTATAGTAACGCCCTTCTGGGTCAACACTGCCATCAGTTCCTCTAAAATGGCTTGCGAATGCATCGTTTCAAGAAAAACTGCCCTAATGGTCGATATTATAATGATCGCGATTGAAATTCCCTTTTCTACGCGGGCAGTACCACTGCGATCATAAGTTATGGTTTTACTCGCGGGAATTTACCACCCTAAAGGGTGTAACAATAGCGGTGTATCCCGCAACATTTGCGATGCTAAGGCGCAGATGCCGGGATTGCAAAAGTTTTTTTGTGCAGAAGACAACTATTTTTATTGGGAGAGCATCAATGGCAGTATTGCTTGAGAAACGGCGTTCGATGCATATACAACTTGAAGAACAGCACCGCCGCAACGATCAATTGGCCTCGCAGCTCGAAAAACTGCAGTCACTTGCAAATCTTGGACTGGTTTCGGCGATGATCGCACATGAGATGAATAACATACTGACTCCGATAGGCAATTACGCAAAACTTGCGCTAAGTCACCCCGACGATGCCCCCCTTGCGAAAAAAGCACTTTCAAAAGCGGCGGCAAATTGCTCTCGTGCCGGCAAAATCCTTGAAAGCATGCTCGCAATGGCAGGTGCAAAGCGTATGGACGCAGAAAAACACGCCGTAAAGGATATGGTCGACGAGGTGTTTGTTCTGTTGGCCAGAGATTTTACCAAAGACAGGATTACCGTAAATATCGATATCGCCGAAGACGTTGCGGTTCTTTGCGAAAAAATAAGTTTTCAGCAGGTACTGATGAACCTGATTTTAAACGCACGTGAAGCGATACTCGAAAAAAACGCAGGTCCGGGAACCATCGATATCCGCGTCCATGCCGATGCCGGTTCGGTTCGTATTAAAGTACAGGATAACGGATGTGGAATTGCCCCGGAGCATCATGACAGAATATTTGAGCCTTTTTTTACGAGCAAAAATTCAAAACTCCATGCGAGCAATGCCGGCGGAGGACTGGGACTTGCGTTTTGCAAACGAGTAGTCGAATCTCTGGATGGATGCCTTTACGCAAAGTCTGCAAAGGGTCAAGGCGCAACATTTGAGATAGTCCTAAACGCCGGCAATTAACACCATAGCAAGGAGGTTTCGAAGTGCCGTTTTTCTGGGAAGTTTCCTGGCAGATATTGATGATGGTCATACTCCTTGTGACCAGCGGCATTTTTTCAGGCTCAGAGACCGCATTTTCCAACATATCCCGACGTCAGGCAGGAATGCTTGCCGAATCAGGCGGAAAATTTCAAAAGCTCGCCGTAACCCTTCTGGCTTCTCCGCGGCCATTACTAAGCAGCCTTCTTTTCGGAAACATGGCGGTAAATGTTCTCTTTTTCGCGATGGCAAGTGTTATCTCATTAAAATTCGGCAGGCAGTTCTCCGCCTCAGCCGGCGCGATATCTGCGGCCCTGGCTTTCCTGTTGCTGGTAATGTTTGGCGAGATGCTGCCAAAATCGATTGCGTATGCACATTCGAAAAGTTTCTGTACCGCTGCCTCTCCGTTCTGTTACGTTTGCATGCGTCTCTTTTCACGCCTGTTGAATTTCTTCGATCTGATTGTAGTAAAACCGGCTATACGCCTGCTTACCGGTTCGTCGACGGCACTTAAGACGACAGAAACAGTAACGGCAAACCAGCTTATATCGCTGCTGGACCTTTCCCGCCAACGCGGCCTGATTAGCAATGATGAGAACCAGTTACTCGCCGAGGTTGTCGAACTGGGCCTGCTGAAAG
>VRUF01000107.1:0-7544 GCA_019456245.1 Planctomycetota bacterium
GAGGAAGGGCGTTGTAGTATATCCTGGTGGAGGTGGAAGAACTCACCAAAGCCCCCCCAGGATATTGGCTTTTTTGCTCCAAACTATTTACCGTTGCCAGGAAGAACAAAAACCCTGCCTCCGGAAATGAGCGTCACAAAAACACGCCACCCTACAACACCCTTCCTCTTTTGCCTATGATCAAATTATCCGCCCCGGCGGAGCCGTGGCGCTCCCGGAGAGCTCGGGAGTTGGCTTTTTTGAGTTATTTCATTCTTTTTAGGGAGGTGGCAGCGCCACCCGGGTCCGGCAGGACGCCGGAAAGGATTAGGCCCGCCAGAGGCGGGCCAGTTTTAAAAAAGCTCATTCGGGCATGGGCTTCATAGGAATTTCAACTTGTTTTTTGATAACTAAGATTACGCTATCATCCGACATGCGCTGCTCCTGTTTTTCCCATCCAAATCCTCTAACCAAATTCATCACCCGCTCAACTTCAATTTCAACCGGAATTTCGGGCATTTGCTTACCTCCTTTTATGTGTAAATTAATAAAAAACCCCAAAAGTACAGAAAGCTATTTAGGGTTGTGTTCAATATGAATGTGATCGGCCTTTAAGACAACGTTATACGCCAGGGGCAACGCTGCTCTGATTACGTGATAAACGTTTTTCGGCGGCGGCCCGAGTCCTATGTGGAAAGCGAGGTGATGGGAGTACATCGAAGTTGCGCAATGCTTGCCCTCGTAGGTTGAAGTTATAGTTAATTCCGAGAGACTACGAAACTTACTCATGCTTTCCAACGCGTCAAGGATCTTGCAGATCAGCGGCTTTAACTGTGATACATCGACTCCCTTTTTTGTCAGCATTTTTTAAGTCCTTTCGAAATAACGAATAAAGTACGAACACGGCCAAGCACCAGCCCGCGCAAAGACCTGTAAAAAAAGATGTCATATCAATGTCTATGGCCATCCTGCTCTCTCCTTTACTCCTATCCCTTTATTGCTTCAACGACTTTATGGTAGCAGTCGGGACACATCCGCAGTTCCTTTAGTAGCGACAGCTCGACAGGGCCTCGACAAGCCTGACATGACCGATAAATTTTCTCGTCAAAAGAAGCTCCCTGATCTAGCCCCCCTAGTTCGACAGTAGGACCGGAATTTCTTTGCTCTTTGCGGTGCTCTTGAACCCATTGCCGAGCGACGGCCACAGTAATCCCATGCTCGACCGCCATTAGCAGTAAATAATCACGGTGGGCCTCATCGGAACATGACCAGAGCTCTTCAGCCACTCCTGCGCTGATCTTGCCGGAGTGTAACGCCTCTTGAAATGACGTCGGCATCCGGAGGACTTGCATACGTCGCTTGATAACCCCGGCACTCTTTCCGGTCTTGGAAGCGACTTGATCGAGAGTCATTCCCAGGTCTTTTACGAGCCGGGCATAAACCAGGGCCTCTTCGTAAATCGAAAGGTTTTCGCGCTGAATGTTCTCGGTGGCTCGGGCGATAGAGACCTCCTTAGGACTCATTTCCTTAACGCTAGCCATAATGTCCTTCCAGCCCAATTTTTCAACGGCCCGGAACCTCCGATCACCGAACACAATTTCAAAGCGATCGCCAGAAACGGCCAGCAGGATGGGTGACATTAAGCCGATCTCAGAAATCGAGTCCGCAAGCTCCTCAACGGCCTGGGCGGAAATTTCGAGCCGGTCAGCTTTTTGTGGTGGGTCAATCAGCCTTAACAGGACTTTCTTGTAGGTGTGCTTTTTTGTGCTTTTTGAGTTCAAGTTTCTTTATCTCAATGGTGTTTTCTGCGTTTATTCGTATTTCGCAGTAACTTTTCCCGCGCAACTCGGCTTGATCGGCTAGGGCCTTGGGGATTGTGACCCTAACTTGCCGGAGCGAATGCTCTATCTTGACAATATGCCTTAACATGGCCCCGTAGTAGTCTATTAGTATAATATTGTCAAGCACTTTTTTTGGCCAAAAGGCGTTATTTTTTTGCGCTTGCCGTAACTGGTTGATTTTATTGGAAGGGGCCGGGGCGGAAAAAATTGACAAAGCCTGGCTAGCCGTGTGACATAAATGGCACACCATATTCCCCTTCGGGTAGAGTATTATATCAGGTTGCCGTTTTTAGGGAACGGCACATTTTTAAAAGGTGCCTGGTTCCCAGGCGGCGATCAAAGCACAGTGTTAATCCCTATCCTGGCCGGTGATGAACTCCAGCGGAAAGGCTTCGCTCGACCAGCGCAAAACCCCGCCGGATCTAGACGACTTTTTTTTACCGGCGCGGGAACTTTTATATGAAATCAGGTAGTTAGATTAATATCGGTAGGGGAGAATAGCAAAAAGCGTGCCAACCAGGATGCCGAAAACCGTCAAAATGTTGGCGGGAAAATGCGGGGTATCTTATTGATATTACTGACAAATATTAAGAGTGTCAATAAATTGACGATTGGTGTCAATAGTTTGACGAAATCAGTGATTGGCCTCCTGTCTCTGCAGCAGAGAGGCAGGGAAGTTATTGATATTATTAAGAATAAAAAACCTTATATATGGTATTATATGGCACGTGACTTGCAGTATAATAGGGTAATACTAACAACAAAAAACGGGAGGTGCAAAATGAAAACGGAACTACGCAAACGATGGGATAAGGGGGAAGTAGGGATCCTGAACAGCGGGATATACATGACGGCAGGGAAACGGAGTGACGCATTTGAAAAAGATGCCCTATTGTATTGCTCGCAAAACAACCAGGATTGCAACACGTGCTCTCTAGTCAATTATGGCCGGGATTGCCATAATAATAAAATAGATTAAAAGCGGTGACAAGTGGGTTAATCAATCCCGGCCGCTGGCCGGGGCGGGAGGTGTAAAATGAGAACAGCAATAAAACAAATTGAAATTGATGTGGCAATGCAGAGTGATACAATAAGAGAACTCTTGAACAGCAATCGGTCGCTGTCGATTGAGATCACAGATCATATCTGCGCTCTCGAATTTAAAAAGTACGCAAAGAAGTTCGTCTGGAATGAAAATGAATATACTGCTACATTTGACGACATCAGCAATGTGTCTGTATCGATCGAAGATTTTATCATGTATCAGATGCAATACACTGACTCAGCAATCGAAATCGAAAACAGATATATACATATTATTGAAGATTTGCGTGATTTGCAGGATACCGCAAAAACCGAGCTGATAAAAGAATTTGCCGATCAAAAACATAGATAAATTAATTAACAGCCCTGCGGGGCGGGAGGTGTAAAATGATGTATGATTTAACGGGAATTGAAAAGGGAACGGTCATCGTTATATCGGAAAGAAATAGGTCGCTGGATAATGGCAAAACGTGGCATGTGTTAAAATCCACCAGGGTCATTGAGGATGATGAAGCTTTTGTGGGAATTCAGGGTGAAAATGGGCCCAGCGAAAGCGGATTTTGGGGGAATTGCAACGAAATCCGATCGGGCCATATCACGAAATATTGTAGCAAATACGACGGAAACCGCTGGCGCAGTATGCGGCGCCAAATGGGTTAATCAATCCCGGCCGCTGGCCGGGCAAAAAGGAGGTGAAAACGATGGAATTATACAATGATCATCACGCTGAAGCGGTAGCCGTGGAAATATGGAAGGATAGCGGTATTAATGATAAATTAAAAACAGAAATAGCGGAATTTAAAGAAGCCTTTGATCGGGAATTTTGGAGAATGGGGAGAGACACCAAGCAAGTGGAATTTTACGCATTTCAGGGCCAGTTCCATAAAACTTGTTTGCAGATGGTTGAGAAGTTGCAGGGAAACTAAACCGAATAAAAAGAACCCTTTGATGCCCGTGTGCTGAAAAATGGCACACGGGTATTTTGTTTTTGTCACACGGGGATCCTGGTGGCGCCACCAGGCTAAGTAAGATTTCGCCGGGGGGATGTTTTCCCCCCAAACCCCCCTTTTTTAACGGCCTATGCTGGGGCTAATCTGGGTTTTTTGGCCTTCCGGAGTTCCGCGATTTCTTCCCTGGTAATCCTGTCTTCCGGCAGGACTTGTGCGAACTCCGGAACATTATCTTTGTCTTTGTGGCTGAACTTACTTTTTTGCAACTTTTTCAGGACGTTCCAGCAATCGACACCGCATTTATAGAGCAGCTTATAACCTTTTTTTGTGATCATATAAAGAGTCGATTGGAATACCATTCCGAGTTTTTTATCCAGCCTTATCCGCCGTCGCCGGCGGATAACTCCCTCGTCTTCGAGACACCGCAACCAGCGGTTGAGAGTACGGCGGGACCGGTCAACCCCTTGATGACTTGACAATAATTGACAGATTTTCTTCTGAGAGGGGAAGCTGTAATATTTCTTATACTTGCGAGAAACGCCAAAAAGGGTGGACAAAACGGGGAGGTAATACGTTTTTGACATGAGATCACCTCTGTAGAATTGTTTAATAGTTGACAGATCTTATAAAAAGATAGTACGGGAATGTCAACAGGGGCTTTTCGGTATAGTAGGCCGGAGGAACCTAAACCACAATATATCGTGGTTGCCCAGGGCGCTGCGATCACAATATCTTGTATAATGGGGGAAAACGTCATGGCAGAAATTAAATCGATGAACGCAATACGGGAAAAATGGCAGCGGGTGACACCGGGCCGGACGGAAGATTACAAAATCGGGATCGCGAACCCGAAGCGGGACTGGGAAACGGAAACCCTGGAGTCCAGGGACAACTGGAAGGCTGGCGTCGATGCCGCTTTCGCTAAGGGCCTGTTTGCAAAGGGCGTGACGAAAGCCGGGACTAAGAAATGGCAAGACAAAGCCTTGAAGAAAGGGCCTGGACGTTTTGCCGAAGGTGTCTATCTTGCCGGGCCGGATTACGAAAAAGGGTTCGCTCCCTACCGGGAAGCGATCTCGAGAGTTGATCTTGGCCCGAGGTTCCCGAAACGGGATCCACGGAACTTGGAGAGGGTCCGCCGGGTAGTTGAAGCTCTGGTTGAGGAAAAACTGAGCGGGTAAACCCAAACCACAAGATATTAAAGAGTAAACAAAGGAGGAATTATGCTGTACAGACTATCAGAAATTCTGGCTCCTGAAGACCTGGGAGCATCAGGAACAAAAATTATCGATCTCACGCTTGCCGACGTAATCAGCCGGATCGAGGTGATCATGAAAACCAAAAACGGTAATTCGGCCTTCGAAGATCATCCGGCGGCAAATATCACAAAGCTCGAACTAATAGACGGCTCCGACGTTCTGTTTTCGCTCACGGGGAGAGAAGTTCAATCCCTTAATTTTTACGACCGTGGGGTGCCTGTAGATAACCACATGACCGGCTCAAACGGCGAGTGGATGAGGGCGAGCTTTGGTTTAGACTTTGGCAGAAAACTTTTCGATCAGGAGTTAGCGTTTGATCCGAAGAAGTTCACCAATCCGCAGTTAAAAATCACGTGGGACGAGGACGTCGCGAATACATCGTGCGCTGAAAACTCAATCATGGTAATCGCTCATATTTTTGACGAAGCAAACCCCGCGCCCACCGGTTTTTTGATGACCAAAGAATTATACACATACAGCCCAAGCGCGAACGCACACGAATATATCGACCTGCCGACCGATTACCCGATACGAAAATTGTTGATGGGATCACACCAGGAAGAACGGACTTTCACGCAAATGCTGGCTGAAATCAAGCTAAGCGAGGATAACGATAAACGGGTGCCGCTCGACGTCCTGGGCGACGAATTATTCTGGCAGATTAAAAGAACATATCCGGAATACATTGAAAACGTCTATATGGTCATTGGCACAACGGACACCGAGTTTCGCGTAACGCCCTCTGAGGACGCTGTGATTGTGGGATCGAAAACCAGCACGGTAGCAGGTTTAATGCTGATATTTCAAAATGGCGGCCTGGCAAAAGGAAAATGCGAAACAGCGGCTGAAACGATCTATATGATGTGTAAAGGTTATATTCCCCACGGGTACGCCTCGATCCCATTTGGAGATCCGGACGTCACGGAAAACTGGTATGACGTGACCAAAATAGGGTCTCTGGTATTACGGTTGAAAGCCGGCCCGAG
Source organism: Planctomycetota bacterium (assembly GCA_019456245.1). Lineage (GTDB taxonomy): Bacteria > Planctomycetota > Phycisphaerae > Sedimentisphaerales > Anaerohalosphaeraceae > VRUF01. The sequence continues at coordinate 6,057 of VRUF01000107.1, forward strand.
CTTAGGTTCAAGTCCTACCATCCAGGTGATAGCTCAACAGTTAAGAAAATACGCAGCTTAAAAGCCTGGCCAGAGGTATATTATGAACATCCAGGATTTTAGGCAGATTTACCGGCGGAAGATAAAGGGCGTCAGCGACGGGTCCTCTACAATCCGGCTCAAGCTGGGCAGGGTGGGTCCTAAAACGCTCCGTGTGTTGACCCACGTCACGGTTGAGGACCGAACCACAAGTTTCGCAAAGTGCCGATTAGGGACCTCCAACGGCGCTATTGATTTTTACCTTGACGAACTCACCACGCTCGCGGCCAACGAACTTGCCGTCTCCCGATCCGATATACTTCTTGGAGAGTCAGACGTTTTTTTCGCGGAGCTGACAGGGACAACATCCGGGGATGATCTGGTGATGAACTGTGTCGGCTGGGAGTTAGAGCTATGACCGATTTCGGACGCAGAGCCGGGGATATGAAGAAGTCCGTGTACGACACAAACGGCGATGGAGTTGTAGACAATTCGGAGCTTTTAGAAGGCAGCTCAAAAGCCGCAGTGCAAACCCACACCCCGGCAAGCCATACACACCTTGAGGTGGACGTCACAGACCTGGACCACGACGCTCAAAAAGTAAAGGGAGTAATAATAAATGATGCGGCGAAAGCGGATCAGAAGGTCTTGGCCTATGACTCCGGAACCGATCGCATCGTTTATATAACGCCGGCGGCCTCGGGGGCCGCGCTTCAATCGATTCAACGTGGAACTATTTTATTGGAGGGCACGGACTTAAGCGGCACAGCGGCGATAAGCTCGGTTGATGTTGATAAATCTTTTATAATTCATTTGGGACAATCGCAGGAAGCAGGTGACACCGGTGTCGGGTTTACCAAGCTGTTTTGCTGTCTGGAGATAGTTAACTCTACGACCATCCGGGCGTGGCGGAAAGCAGCTTCAGCGGGTGTAACCCCGCTGGTGTCATTTATAGTGGTAGAGTTCGCTACCGGAATTAACTCAATTCAGCGGGGAATAAACCAACCGACGGGAGTAGGCGACACACTTATAACCGTAACCGCGGTTGATGTTGCCAAATCGTTTTTAATCGCAAGTCAAAATACAGGATCCAGTAACACTGAACATTTTATGTCAATTAAAATAACCAATTCAACCATGTTGACCCTAAGAATGATGGCCGGCGGCGCCAGCAATCCGGAATTTAGCTGGGAATTGGTGGAATTTGAGTAAAGGTTTTTTGATATGTTTTACGCTTTTACACACCCAGTAGTAACTGGTAATATAGTAACAGCCAAGGCCCGGGTCGGCCTGGACCTCACCGCAGGAATAATTCATCAGGTTGATGTTTTGTTCCAGGACGGCTGTGATCATCTGGTCGAAGTTCAGATCTTCCAGGCTAATTATCAACTGTGGCCATCTAACCGAGGGGCAACAATGAAAGGCAACGCCACGGTTATTTCATTCCGCGAGTTCTATGCGCTCGAACCC
>VRUF01000107.1:7554-9880 GCA_019456245.1 Planctomycetota bacterium
TGATGTAATTATCCAGATTGGACTGCTTCCTAAACGAGTTTTACAGCCGCTATCTTTTGAGGAATTACTCACCGCTGCAACCGGTATCAAATAATGGTAAAAGAGAAAGACCCGTGTGCGGACGGACTCACGGCCGGGTGCTTTGCACAGAAACCGGCCTGGGCGCGGCAAGCGTTTGCGTTTCGATTGATGAACGTACTAGCTCCGCCGCCGATCTCTCGGCGGCTGTTAAAAGCCAAGTGGAAACTGGCTTTATTCTTTCCGCCTGGATGGGAACCGGGCGACAAACTACCAGGCTATTTTTTAACAGACACTTCGACACTCTTTCCTGACGGCTGGACCGCCGGGGATCCTTTGCCCCCAGGGATAATAATAGACCCAGGGGTAATCTTTCCGCCAGAATGGACGCCAGGTGATGAACTGCCACCAGGCATAACAATAGATCCGGGCGTTGTTTTTCCGCCTGGCTGGACGCCAGGTGATGAACTGCCACCAGGGATAACGATAGATCCGGGCGTTGTTTTTCCGCCTGGCTGGACGCCAGGTGATGAACTGCCACCAGGGGCAGAAATCGACACCGGAGAAATTTTCCCGCCTGGCTGGACGCCAGGTGATGAACTGCCACCAGGGATAATCCCGGATCCTTCGCCGTTGTTACCTGGTGATTTTGTCCCAGGGACGGATCCAACCCCGCCAATTTACGGGCCACCGTTTACACCGGGCCCGGTGCACCCGCCGGGAGAAAGCCCACCAGGCTTAGAAACATACATAATCACGTTTGACGGTGGAGAGAACGACGGAAATATTGACAATTCCGACAACACTTTCACGTTAGCAAGGGACCAGGCTAACAACGCTGCGGAGTATAGTTATCACAACTTCAGGGAATACTCGACGATGATTAGATGGAACGTCTGGGGCATTGAGATCACCCGCTCGTTCTTTATTTTCGACCTTTCATCGATCCCCGCAGGAGCCGTGGTTTCAGCGGCAACTCTGAGATTGCGGGGTTACGTCAAAGCCGACACGCAGGTTTCAGTCCAGCAAGGCACGCAAAACAACCCAATGGTTAATGGCGATTTTTCAGGATTTGCCGGCAACTATTTCGGTCTTCTCACTTGGGCCGCTGACGGTGGCGGGGCTCCGGTGGACAACGACTTTGCGCTTAATGCGGCGGGAATAGCATATATCCAAAGCGTAATAGGCGCTAACGCAAAGTTTTGCATGCGGGATTACACCTACGACTACACCGACACAGACCCTGGCGGGACTGGATACGACCACCAGAACGGATGCTTTTACGCAGACATCGCCCAGGACGCGAAACTTCCAAAACTGATAGTAACGTATGAGGTATAAAGCATGGAACTGACACTCTTGGCCATTTTACCCGGACTGGGCGTTCTGTTAGGATGGCTAATCTACATCGAAAAAAGGCTGGCCAGCATTGAGGCCGTGTTCGCAGACATGGAGGAGAAACTAACCAAATGCCTACGACTCTTGGCAGAACGTATTCCATAGACTGGCGCGGAAACCCTCCGCACATGCTTAAACCGGACATCCCGGTTTGGTATAATTTTTTGGAGAAGTGGGGATCTCAATTTCTTAACCTGTATTACGACTGTCTCCTGGGAGGAATTTCGCTTACTCCGGAGGAGGAGAAGGACCCTTTCAAAAAGATGTGGCGGATTACCACGGCAAAAAGAGCGGACGCCATTTCTGAAACAAAGACACATACCTGGATTATCGAGGTCACGGGCGATGCTGGCTTGAGATCCCTGGGACAATTACAGACCTATAGAACTCTCTGGATCCGGGACCCCAAAATCAACAAACCTGAAAAATGTGTCTTGGTCTGCAACCGGATCGCGCCGGACTTCCTTGACACCTGCGGAATGTACGGGATTGACGTTTACGCAGAACAACACACTAAATTCTAAATTCTAAAAACATACCAGACACCCACGGAGGCCCTCCAAAAAATTACCATGCGGCAGGGGCCGCTTTTGCAGACGACGTCCAGGTCACGGGGATCGCTCTAATAAAGCGGCACCGGTGCGCTCTCCGCAACATCTGGCCGTCGGCCATTTACCAAACTTCGCTCTCGCACGAGCCTCGCTCCGCTACGTTTCGCGTGGTCTCGTTTCGTTCACGGCCACTCGTGGCCACCAATCTCAGGGGGGAAAAAAACATGGCAGACTGGACAGGATCCTTCAAGATGCCGCATGTAACAACGGAGGAATTTGAGAAGAAGAAAGCAGCATACGTCGCCAAGTATGGCTATCGATATTCTATCCCTGGATTTGACGATATTTTTCATCTAAAT
>VRUF01000108.1 GCA_019456245.1 Planctomycetota bacterium
AGCAACACTGCCACTACTTTAGGTGGATGGTCAGGCAATCTTGCTCCTGGTGCAGAGTCTGAAGCTGGTGTAACAGGCGATCTGGTAACTTTCACACTGACTGTTCCTACTTTACCTACTCTTCCATTTTCTGTTACTCCACCGTATCACCCGATGGTACCTGCACTGAATAGCTATGTAACAGACATGGAAAATAATAAGGTAGACATTCAGGGTTTCATGATACCTGAGCCAATGACAATGGCTTTTCTTGGTCTTGGCGGTCTTTTCCTTCGTCGTCGTAAATAGTCACGGCTTTCGATTTGAACAAGACTTTGTACTATTGAAATAGGAGATGGTTCAAGGTGATTTTGATAAGCTCATTGATGCTGCAACGGAAATTTGTGCTTTTTAAATATGTAAATTGGAAATGTGAATTAACTGTTATTCATATAAGGAGAGGTGTAGGATGAAAAAGTTAATCGTAATCGGTTTGGTTCTTATAGTGGCTTCAGTTGCTAATGCTGCTCTGACTTGGACGACAAGTTATGAATTCGCCACTAACGTGGGGGCATTAACTTTAAGTTCCGACACATATGTGAAAGCCATTAATATTTTCCAGATGGTTTCAAGTGAAACTTGTACCTGGGCAATAGAAAGTGACGCGTTTTCTTCGAACCTTGGACCTAGCAACACTGCCACTACTTTAGGTGGATGGTCAGGCAATCTTGCTCCTGGTGCAGAGTCTGAAGCTGGTGTAACAGGTGCTCTTGCAACTTTCACACTGACTTTTCCTACTTTACCTGATTTCTCGAGTGGCTTTAATGTTACTTTACCGGATCACCCGATGATACCTGCACTGAAAAGTTATGTAACAGAATTGAATGGTGATAAGACTGATATACCTGATTGGGCTATTATTCCTGAGCCAATGACAATGGCTCTTCTTGGTCTTGGCGGTCTTTTCCTTCGTCGTCGTAAATAGTCACGGCTTTCGATTTGAACAAGACTTTGTGCTATTGAAATAAGAGATGGTTCAAGTTTTGAGGTCCCGGAGGAATATCTTGCTTTGATTGAGGATTTAAATGTCTAATAGTGGAATCGTCCATTCGACTTCGCTCAGGATGATCCGCCTACGGCCCTCCTTCGGCGGGTAGATTCCCTTCGGGAGGCTTTTTTTATTTTCTGTTTTGTGGGGGGGCGTTTTTTTGTATCGGTACTCTTTATTGTGGTGGTTTATGCGGGCCATTGGCCCTTACCCCCAAACGCAGGGATTGGGGGTTAAATGAAGCGGATGATTGCCTGCGGCAATCGTTTTTTTGTGGGGATCGGTCCACTTCCATCCTTCGCTATTCTACTTCGCCGTAGGCTATGAAGAAACCAGCTACGGAGGACAGGTCGGTCGGGATGAAAAGTTTTATATAAAACTTTTCATTTTGCTTGCGTGTACTCTTTACAAGCCAAGGGTGGTTATCTGCTGTATTAACTGTTTATACATATTTGCCATAAGATAGCAAAGCCAGATAGTAACGACAATGACAACAATTGTTATAACGATCTTGGTATTGACTTTGTATTTTGGGTTTTTCCATACCAAAGGTAATGCAAACGGACCCAAAGTAACTAAGCCGATTACAATGGCCCAGACGGAATAATACCATTTCGTCGTTGGCTTTGGTTTATAAGAGTTATCAAGGAATTCACCGCAAAAGCGGCATTTTATTGCTTCTTCCTGAATTTCCTCAGCACAAAAATGGCATTTTTTCATGGCGTACCTTTAGGGAACCTCTAAAAATTCATTTTGGCGGACAAGCGAATCTTTTTGATTCTGGACTGCGTCAGGCAAAGGTAGCCTTAGCTTCAACTAAAGCTCATTTGCCTTCCTTGCCAGAATACAAAAACCTTCTACTTGCCGCTGGAAAGCAATTATTAGAGCTACCCTTTATAATATGCGTAGCCGGCTTTTCCTGAGATGTCTTTTTGCAAAAACATTGGCGAAACCGGATTTTGAGCTATTTTTCAAAGGAGCCGGCATTATAATCATCGGCAAATCGGGTAACAACAATGATTTTTCAGGGTTTGGATTGGAGGAGTTCTTGCAAAAGTGTTGTAAGTAGTTTAGAATCGCCGCCGAAATACCGATATCGTATTTATTATACCCTTAAGGGTAGTAAATGCCCGCAAGTAAAATGGTAACTACTTGTTTACAAGCAAGTTACCGCGAATAAAACGGGAATATTGCCAGATATTATGAATTTTTGGGGCGAAACCGATGCTTATATCTACACTACAGAAAATAATCTACAGTGCAATCGTAACAGGATTTTTAATATTGATAGGCGGATGCCAAATCGGTATACCCAAAGCCAGGTTTGGCACCTTACCAACTGCAACGGCAGGGAGTGCTTTTTTAGACCCTAATCATCTGGGCGGACATTCATATTTCTATAGCCCTCTCGAGAAAAACGGAATTGTATACACCTGCAAAACAGGGCATATCGATCTTACACATTTGAGATGGAACGCCGACTATACACTGTACGCTGCGAAACGAACCCGTAAGGCTTTAATGAAAAAACGCAAGGGGTTTTCATTCACCATAGTCATGGAACGTTCTAAACACAAAATGACATTCGGATATCCTGAAAACTGGGACGACCTGTCTCACGACGAGAAATCAAAAATTGCGGAAGAAGTTTCGCTTCATACAGGTCCATACATAGCCTATAACGCAACATTATGGCATGAGATTCTCACATGGTTCGGTGTTCGTTTTATTGGAATCGAACCGGAGTTCCACTCTTCATTTTCGTGGGAGGATATGTATTCAAACCTTATCGGAACAAAACTGGCAATAGAGGCGATGCAGGATCCCAACCACAGTTATAGCAAGGCGATGACTTTGGCCATTGACAGGGAACTGGAAAGGCTGGGCGTTCAATCAAGAAGAACTGCTATAGACGCCGCCAAAAAAATGAAAGGGATATGGTTTAAAGGAGGAACGCCGGTTACAGGGAATTTCTTTGTCAAAACCATGAAAAAAAATCTTGATATTGGATTAGGTGACGGTTTCGTCACTCCTACTATCGTCGATGGAATTTGTGAAGGCGTAAAGCCCGAACCGCTTGCCGTCCCTAACCTGGACATACTTTCCAAGTATGGGCTTACGATGAAATACGAAATATATATGAGTGAATGGGAAAAAGGTCGAATCCTTAAAGCCGCCCATCAGGGAGGAAAAGGAAAGACCGTCGAGCCCGACAAGCATTTCCCGGCCATCATGGAGTTCATCAAAAAAGAAGCGGTAGAGAAATACGGGTACATCATTGATTGATAATTACGGCAACTTTTAACCTAAACCGGTAAGAACAGATGGGCGAAGAGATCAAAAATCTCGATGATCTGATATGGGCATATCGTCTGTCGAGGGTATTACAGGTGGCCAATGGCCTTGGCGTTTTTGAGCTTCTTTCAACCCGGAGGCTCGATCTTGCTGCAATATGCCAATCCTGTAAAAGCAAGCCGGACCTGACCGAACGGTTGTTGATTACATGTGTTGCAATGGGCCTGCTGGGCAAAGAGCAGCGGCGCTACTTTAATACGGATCTCGCAAACAAATACCTTACCCGCGGACAAAAACTCTATCAGGGCAACATGATCGCTCATTCGGCAACGATCTGGCATTTCTGGGATAAGCTGGAAGATGAGATACGCGAGGTTAAAAAAGAGGCCAGCCCGGCAGAAGATCATCGCAATTTTATTATGGCGATGGAGAATATTACTCTTGGCGGAAGAGGCAAATTATTTCTGGATAACATCGATTTGTCCGGGAGAAAAAAAATGTTCGATGTGGGAGCAGGACCGGCGACATATTCGGTACTGGCTTGCAAGAGATATCCCGAACTTAAGTCTGTTGTTTTCGACTTACCTGAAACCATCGCAATTGCAAAGGAAGTTATCCTCCGGGAAAATCTAAAGGATCAAATCACAGTTGTAGAAGGAAATTGGGACACCGATGACTTCGGCTGCGGCAACGATGTTGTGTTATTCTCAAATGTCCTTCACGGCGGTGAAAATGAAACCGCCATGAAATTGAAAAAGGCTTATGACTCACTTATCCCCGGCGGGTTGATTGTGATCCAGGAATTTTTACTTAATGAAAACAAGACCGGCCCGTTGATACCGGCATTATTCAATGTAATGGTCGGCGCCTTTTCGGTGGAAGAACTAAAAAGGCTGATAAAAGAAGCGGGCTTTACCAATGTTGAAATACCGGCGGTCTCAAAAGACTTCTCAAGCACATGGCTGAAAGCATTAAAAGCGTAGAATTGCGCGTATTACTTTTTCCCCCGCTTACAGCCTGACCTTGACTGTATTTAATTTGACCATAACCATTTTTCTGCTAATCTGGCAAGATCGAGCATGTCTATGTAGTTGCTGTTGTCCAAATCTTCCCGAAGTCTGTGCTCCAAAACAATAACCGCATCTCCCCCAGCCAATCCGTCACCGTCACCGTCAATTGCACTACCGGTTTCTTCAGAGACAACCGTATCAGCGATAGTAACAGTGAACTCGTCATACAAGAGAGGCTGGTCAAAGGTGATTGTCATGAACTCAGTGCCGCTGCCGCTAAGCGAAGGAAGATTTACTTCCTGACCCAATTCATAAGATTCTACAGTGACATCCCCGGCTTCAAATGTTATCGGTTCACTCCAGAGCAACTGCAAAGACAGTACTCCATCGTCGCCGGTAAAAACTCCATCGTTTACGGTTTTGGGTTCCTGCATAACTATTGTCGGCCCCGTCATCCATATCTTATAGACAGCATCTTCATCTGATACATACATATACTCGCCGGATTCGTCAATGGTTATGGATTGGATGTCATTAAATCCGGAAGCAAATTCAGTATACGTTCCGTTAGTTTCCACGATCATAACAGATTCGGACCAAGATTCTGTCACATAAAGTGCGCCTCCAAAATAACCATTACCTGCATCATAACACATATCGTGAAAATATATACTGTCCGCCATGTTCGGGCCGGCAATAGTACTCCATATGAAATCAGTGCCTGGGAGATTCGGTTCCAATTGATAGATCGCCGATTTCAGATCTTCATCCCACTCACTGTCGGCTATGGTAAGGCGCGCGTTATAGTTACCAGTCCTGTCAAATTCCATGCCGTGAGTATCCAGATCGGTCCGATTTGGTTCAGAGTCATCAGGGTCAATCGGTAGAACGCCATCAGTCAGATTATCTAAATCTTCATTGTCGCTGCCTATGACATCGCCGCTTGGTATATAGTAAAAGCTTGTTCCGCCGTCATAGGCATAATCCGCAAAATAAACTCCAGCCGTATAATCATTCGCATCAGCAGTAAAATCCAACATGAACAACAGCTTGTCTTCGGCGGTGCCTTGATAATAGCCCACTTCATCAATGCTATTGGAATCTGAAGAAACTCGCATGAGATAGGTTGAAAATGAGTACTTCCACTCGGTCTCAAACGGCACTGTATCGGTCCAGACTGTCACAAAAAGATCGTTGCTGTCATTGTCCAGCAAATTCGATGTATCAAAACGAATATCACCGACACCGCTGGGAGTAGTAAAACCGCTTCTGCTATTTATGATCTCGACAGTTGATTTAGATATTCTCATTACGTCAAGTATGCCGTTGTCCGTTATGCCGTTGTCTATGGATGCGGCAATTACACCAACACCATAATCGGGATTTCGTATAGCTTCCAATCGACAAACCGGCCACGCATGACCAAGCGGCCAATCACTCTCAACAAGCAGTGGCTCAACGGCAAACCCCGTTGGAACAGTAACCGCACTGGATAGTCCAGAAAACATCCCCAAGGTAATACAAAATAGTAGTAACTTAAACCTCAATCTCATAGGCTGATTTTAATCACTCTCCCAAAAATCACAAACATGCCTTAAATTGCTTAGTGCTATCCACGTTTTTACAACAGAGCTACTATGTCATTTTACCGTAATTCGCCTGCTTTTACAAGTAAAAAGCGGTAATCTCTTTATTAAAGGTAGCGAGATTATCTGGTGGCAAAGCGTTTAAATCAGTGATCAGTAACAAATCCCCGCTTTTTAAGCCAATTGAAGGGGGCGGTTCAAAGCAAACAGTAGCGATTATATTAAATTCCAACAAATAAACTCGCTCATTTTATAAACTCGCTCATTTTATTAACCCGCACATAACGCAAAAAGGAACCTAGTGCTGCGTCAAGATTCAAGTTAAACCGGCACCATCCCGATTCAACTCCATTAAATACTCCCTTGCCGGTATAGATGTTCAAAAAAAAACAGGAAACAACAGTTTCATGAGAAAATATGTGTGAAAATATTACTACACTAGTGGACACAAGTAGACGTGTGGAACGCCCGTCCGATTCGATGCGAAGTAGGCATAGCGGCCTCGCGGCGAAATCGAAGGGTGCACGTGCGTTTTGCCACTTGTGTTCGGCCAGCAAAGTATCTCGCTTGTACCTGTCTTGAGATCAATCCGGTACAGCTCATTGTCGCCACGCTGTTGGACATCGGAGACAATGAATTTGCCCGTGCGGTCGATCGATGAATGCCCTAGTCTGCGGTCCTGGCTTTCGTAATGATCTTGCCAGTTGTCGCCGGCTCGGTTGATGGATGAAATCATTGTCGGTGTCCACCCGGGCTGCGTTTTCTTGTGGAAATACAGGCGGTCTCCGCGGTAATCCCAATACTCGTGGGTTGCCCGAAACCCGTATGGCGCGATGAGGAAAGGTCTCGCCTGTCCCGTTGCGGCATTTAATATCCATGATCTCGCCCGTTGTTTCATTGGGCGGTTCATGTCGTTTTGTGTGTCTGGCAATGGATCAAACGTAATGAGATTCGAGTCGCCCGGGCACAGTTGCGGATGCGAGATATTGCTGTTGCTGCGGAAGACTTCGTGGAACTGGCCCGTTTTCATGAACACGATGCCCAGATTTTTGTTGCCGTCCTGATTTTCGTACGTTATGACGCACCGGTCGCCGTTGCCGGAAAAAGCTCGCGGCACTTGCGACATCGGATTTGGGATTTTATTCTCAAGGTCCGCGACAATCCGAGTTTCTCCAGTCGCGACGTCCGTGGCGAATATGCGCCAGCCGTCGGTGTAGATCACCTCACGCCCGTTTCTTGCCATTGCCACGGGACTTGACCCGCGAATCCCCGGAATGTTGCTTAACTGGGCCATCTCGCCGCTGTCGACCTCTGCGCGATATACTTCGAGTCGCCCGGTACGGTTCGAGCCAAACACGATGTACCGTTCATCCTCCGTAAAGCCGTCGGCTTCCATATAGCAGGTCCGAGAAGGCGCCTTGCCGCTGGTCATTTGCCAGACCTGGCGACCCGTTCGCTCATCGCGATACACGCGTTTTTCGGGAGGCAGTGTTGCCACGAGGCCGCTGCGCGATACTCTCGGAGCGCCCGCGCAACCTAAGTTCATCCCTGCAAGTCCTAAACCGGCCAAAGATGTCCGCCGAACAAAGGTACGTCTCGATATCGATTTTTCTTTCATACTTATTTTCTCCTTTCACAGTTTTGGGAAAATCATACCGTAAGGGCAAACTAAAATCTACACTAATTAAAAAAATGTTGTTTTTGATGGTAAAAACAACGTTTTTAGCTAATGGAGGCGGTGGGATTCGAAAAACCCGCCTGCATGTAACAGCTCGTTACATGGTTATTATGACTAACTATCAAAGAGCATGGTACGATTAAGAAGCCAATTCTACAGTATGTGGGTTGCTTTATGTAGATTATTCCTATCCCACCACCCAAAGCCCTCGTCATCGCCTGCCAGTGCATCCGCTCTGTTTTGTTTTAATAATCCATGTGTGTTTTCACAATTATTACCGATTTATATCAATGTTGCTTTGTTACCTGTTATCGCATACAATCAAGAGTCTGATGCGGAAAATACCCCTTGCCCGGTAATATGGGAAACGAACAAAAGATATATTCCTACTGTACAATTTATGACCCTTTGCCTGTGTTTAATTGGATTTGCATCATCCCACGAATTCATTTGGCAATAAATTATATAATTTCAGAAAAGGATCTGCTTTGATCACATTGAGTGATTTACAGCATATTGATTGGCAAACTATTGATTGGCAAAACGAATTACAGAACAATATCAATAGCCTTGACAAACTCAAAGAGTACATAGATCTGACGGTTGATGAGGAGGCGATACTGCGAAAGGTCGTGGATTATCATCCCATGAATATTTCTCGTTACTATCTGAGCTTGATAGATCCCAACGATGAAAAGGATCCTATTCGGAAACAAGCTATCCCCAGTGGGGATGAGTTAATCGTAGCAGGTTCCATGGGGGAAACCACCCAAGACCCTTATGGAGATGACAAACACAATAAGGGCAATGGTGTTTTGCATAAATATCCCTACTCGGCCCTGATTGTTGCCACCGATTATTGCTCCATGTATTGCCGACACTGTTTTCGCAAGGCTATTGTGGGGCTACCCAACGATAAGGTTGTTGATAATTTTGCCAAGGCTGCAGACTATATCAGATCCCATCCTGAGATTACCAATGTGGTTATCTCAGGCGGTGATCCCTTCTTGATAAGTACACCCAGGCTCATCAAGATGCTAGAATGCTTAATTGATATTGATCATGTGAACTTTGTCAGAATAGGATCACGAACACCGGTCGTTTACCCCATGCGTTTTTTCGATAGAGACCTGTTGGATTATCTTAAGCAGTTTAACCGGCGAAAGGCGCTTTATGTTCCAACGCACTTCAATCATGTAAATGAAATTACCGATATCGCACGTGAAGCGGTCCTTAAAATCAAGGAAGCAGGCATTACGGTCAATAATCAAGCCGTTTTCTTAAAGGGAGTCAACAACAGCGTCACCGCCATTGAAGCCCTCATGAATGGACTCACGAAAATCGGTATCAACCCCTATTACCTGTATCAATGCATGCCCGTATCCAGGGTACGCCATCATTTCCAAGTCCCCCTGCAGGCGGGTATCGATATTGTTGATCAAGCGAAAGAGCGTCTCGATGGCTATGCCAAGCGTTTTAAGTTTATCATGGGACATGACATCGGAAAAATTGAAATCTGTGGCCGGATACAAGACAAACTGATACTAAAACAAATTCATGCCCGACCTGAAGAACCGGAAAAGGCAAGCCGTATGATGGTCATGCAATTGAACGATCATGCGGGTTGGCTAGATGATATGCAGCAAGTGAAATCTATCTAGTGATGTTACGCCGATATATGCTTGCTTAGGAAGGTTAATGCTTTGAATAAGATAAACAGTTCGCATTTTCCTCCTATAGATAATTGTATGTGAAAGCCCTACTTCGCTAAAGCAATACGGGAAAAGCCCTACTTCGCTAAAGCAATACGGGAAAAGCCCTACTTCGCTAAAGCTACGAAGGGCATCCTGCGTCGCTCACTTTCAGTGAGCTATGCAGGATGGAGGCGGGGGGATTCGAACCCCCGTCCCGTGATATTTCAGGTAAAGCGTCTACATGTTTAGTCGTTCATTTAAATTTCACCTCATCAAACGCTAAACGACATGCTTTTGAATTGGCAATTCCGCAATAAATTTCGCTTTTGCGTCACGGACACCCGCAGAAGCTATCCCGCAGATCGGCGCCCTTAACATGCTCGCGAGAAAAGCACATCAGGACGGGTTGCCATATTAGGCAGCCATTTGTAACTGTGTGTTACCAATTAAATTTA
>VRUF01000109.1 GCA_019456245.1 Planctomycetota bacterium
TCGAGGGGAGACGGAATGTTGGGTGATCAGAAAAATAAAAAACCGACAATTCGATTTGTCGGTTTTAGGAGGAATTGCGGGGGAAGACTATATTTTAGAGGGAAGATTAGTTAGTATTGGTCAGTGAAATCCTCTGAGTTGCCTTCATGGGAAATGGAGAATTGTTCTTGGACATAAGGAACCGAAAATAGCTGAAAGCTGCACTGATAGGGTTTGTCTTTCTTCTTTGATATCGGGTCTTGATCCAGTTTAAAAATTATCTGGAGAGCTTTGCGTAGTCTCCTAACCCTTCCTTCGGTCCGGCTTCTCATTGTATCACGCATTTCGTGGCTGTTAAGAGGCAACGCTCCGTCAAATGCTGCCATCTTTTTAAGAATTCCCCATTGCAAGTTTGGCCTGTCGGTATTCCGCTTATCCTTGAAGCCCAGTTCCTTGAAGCCCTGTCGTATTGGTTCCTTACCACGAAGTCTAATCTCAACAGTATCATCATCGGTGAACGTCATTATTAAATCTTCCCATCTTGATAATTGAGAGATTGAATTAGGGGAAATCCCGGTCTTATCAAGTTGCGGGGTCGGCAGGTCAGTACCGGCAAACCAGTCATTTAATAGAGACTGGCAAGACTGAAGAAACTCGCTGCGTTTTCTAATGAGGATGTCATCTTGACCGCTAAGTGTAGCCATTTTATCTGTAACCGTTTGAAGCTCTCGCTCATTTAACCAAGCACATATCTTCTTTTGCAGTTCATGAGATAACATTGCATCGTGTAGCATCTGTACTGGATCTGTTGGTATTTGGAAATAATCACTTTTGTGGGATTTCAGATATCTCACGATTTCGTAACCGAGGGGAAGCTTCCATACCGATTTAATTAGCGTCCAATCTGGTTTTACCGTCCCTTTATTGAAATTCGCCCAGTTGATCCCGGCTAGCTGTCTTTCAATTTCCTGAATAAATATTTCGGCGGAAAACTGGGAGATCGGACTTTTTAGTTTAAGCCAGAAACCAACTTGCGCGAGTGGGATATCGATGACTGAATCTGGTTTCTGCTCCCATAAAATTGAATAAGCTGTTTCTCCCAGCCTTTTGGTGATTTCCATCAACAGATCTACTCTCTCGGTCAGGAAATACAACATATAGGTTACGCCTCGAATAGGGAGTTAAGTCGGGTGACTTTCAGATTGGAGTGGTATGAAGCATTATCCCTGTAGTTGACCCGGGGTTCACATTCTTTTGGCTACAGGTAGTAGGTTGTCGGACGCATTAAGCCTCAATACTTCAACCAATATTACCCGGAAATTGGATCAATTACAACTGACATAGAGGTCAATCAAGCCTTGAGGGGAACTATTCTTAAAAAATGGAATCGGGTGATTCGGATGAAGATGAGACTCGAATTCCTGATTAGTGAGTCAACTGCAATTGCAGGTGCAAGCGGTTCAGGCGTTTGGATGACAATATTACTCCCAGAGGCACTATCTGAGTATGTTGATAAGCTTGCTTTGCAAATGGTTCCGCCCGTCTTATCCAAGAAATACCAATCATGGTATCGTACCATCTAATCATGGCATTTTGAGAAGTGAAAAAAGTGAACTGCGCTGCTATCCTTCAGGTCCATCGGGTAAAGGGACATATTTGTCCCTACTCCGAGGAGATTCAGTGTTGCGGACCAACGGCTGGATGTTGATTTTTCATTGGCCGGATATCACCCGATACAAGGATCCCAGCTGATTCAAAGCTAGTCGCATTCTCATTTTCCCAGCGATGTTACTGAATGCAATAGCAGCATTCACACTCTCAAGGAGTCACGGGCGGGGGAGGCGCTTAATGGCAAATAGTTTTTTGTCCTGCCTTGCGTGGACGGCATCTACGATTCCCTCACTGATCTGGTGTTGGACTTCCAGTGGTACAGTGTATTCCTCCCCATCATTCAGGGTATGTGGCTGGCCTAATAGATCAGCGGCAGTTTCAATAAATATCATCCAAAATTCCTCGATCATCGTTACGATCTCTGAATACGACGCGCCCTGTAGCAGCTTCTGCGCCCGCTGTTCCATCCGGTCACTGATCTGTCCATAGTCCCGGCGCAGCCGCTGGGTGAAATCGATCCACTGCTCAACCGTCAGGTCCCCGCGGTCGTATAGCCCCTGAATGTGAGCTTCCATGTATCTGATCTTCAGCAGGTCCACCTGCGACTGTAGGACAAATATCCCTTTGAACTCCTCTACCTCTTCACCGACACCCAGCTTGCCGAATATCAATCGGTAGAGCTCATCCCGGTGATTGAGCACGTGCTCTTCAAGAGCCTTGAGGTAAAGGTTGTGCCTTAGATCGTTCGGACCCAGGACCTTCTCAATAGCCCGCATGTCAGGCCGGACGTGGACAAACCGCTGGCGTCGGATTACATCTATCGTTTCCATCACCTTGCCAGTTTCCTCATTCCTGATTTCGCGCCGGGTCTCTTCCCAGAATTCCTTGTCATAACCAGTAAGCAATTTGTTCAGTCCTTCAAAGGCTGCCTGGAGCTCTGCGGTGAACTTGCGCTCGGTATACTTCAAGCGCTCCTCATATGCGCGTGAGACGGCGTCATTTAGTTCTTTTTTCTCTTTTAACCACCTGTAAAAAGTGGCCGAACTAACATCCAAGGCCGTATATACGTCCTCATATTTCCCCGTCTCAAACATAATCTTTTCAGCAGTTTGACACATATCTAGCGAGTACTTTGTCTTTCGCCCGCCCCTGTTTATAACAGGATTTTTAGAGTTTTGGATAATGGATGAATTCGACATTTTCGCTTTGAAGATTCTTGCTATAAATTAACAACTATCCGGAGACTATGCAAGTTATAACCCGTATATTAACAATACCGTATGGCTTCTGTGTCAGGCTTCATAGGGTTGTCACAAGAGATGAGGATTCGGTATCCATCCATCCATTCTACATCGGTTTTGATCCTAATTCGATAGGGACAAATTTGTCCCTATCTCGACGATAAAAAGCTGCCGTGGACCAAAGATTATTGTAGCGTTTTCAGGGCAATAATATCACCATATAAAAGAGCACGATATTAGACTTTTTCTCACAATGAGGGCAGGGGAACAGGTAGGCCATACTACTCCTACATTCCTGCACGCTTAACTTTTAAGAAGTATTACCATCCTGTTACCCTGCTCCAAATACGCCCGATCTCAGCCCTCATAGAGATTGAAGGGCTTCCGACCCCTCAATAACTCGCGGCTTCAGGAGCTCAAACAAGTGTCCATTTGAAAATTGACCACCAATGTACCCCATACCCTTGCCATAATATTCATAGACATATACAAGTGATTCTCCGCTTTCGGATTGATAGTCCCTTTTTACCTTAACTACATCATTGAAGATCAATCCATTTGGCAGCTTCAACTCATCGAGGAACTCTTCGATGCTCATTTGGAATACATCACCACTCCGTTCCTTGATCGACCATTGTGTGCCAATTCTCATTTCTGTCGGTAGATACACATTTGGGGGATCATAGGTATGGAATCGACCATTTTGAATTGTTTTTTCATGCTCAATTGCTCCATTCGGTTTTATCCTATATATTTCAGTCACTTCCATAAATAGCCTGCCGTACATGAACGATTCTATCGTCACCGGCACTTGAGAGCTTGTAGCTGACACGTGCTCTTTAATTGAATAGCGACGGTACATTGACAGTTGTTGGCCATCAGCTGCTCTCCCATCGATATACCAGGATTTACCCGGCTGTAGGCGGAAGTAATCTGAACCCTTGTGGACAGGTTCGGATTCCTGAGCGTTCGACATCGATAGCAGAAATAGAATTGATAGGATTTGGATAGTTCTCATGATTTACCTCCCATTATGTTCGATAATACCAAAACCACTCTAAGATTAATCGGGGGGAACAGGTATCACTGCTCCCCCCTGCCCGTCACCATTGTGAATCGGTTAAGCAACATACTTGAAGTTCCGCCCTGTGAGGAACTCATGCAGGTCACGGTACCTTTCTAGGAACACCTCAGGCCGGGCCAGCTTCAAGGCAGCTGTGATGGCGTTGTATAGACTCCACGTGGTTCGCGGCTCGAAAGCCTTATGATTCGGTTCATTCCACTCTCTGCGGGCAATGGTCATCATCGGGTTGGTCAGCATCCGGTTCCCATACAGCAGTCCCAGAATCTGGTAGGCTTTATCATTCGTCAGCTTGATCCGCTTCATCTGCTTGACATCTTCCAGCACTTGCAGGAAGGCATCCTCAGTTAAGCCGATGTGGTCGCGGATCGCATCCTCAAGGATGTTCCACACATCTCCCGTGTGCTTGCGCATGTACGTGATCTCACCACATAGGGCCAAGTTGTCGCATACAAAGACGTTGGCACCGGCAGCTATCTTGATCGGAAGCCGTTTGTCATAGCTGTTGACCACGCCAAGGCACAGGCCCATTTCCTTATTCTCGATCCCGTTTCTGAAACGGAGGTGAGCGAACAATCGCTGACCATCCTTGGCGAGTCCAAAACCCTGAGCCATCAGCTTAACGGGCAATACGTCTGTTGTGATCGCGATGACCTTCTTGATCAGCTCGTCATGGGCAACCGGGCTGTAGGTCTCGGTCTTGGCCGGGAGCGGTACGGCCCTAAGATCCGACATGGTAGCTGGTTCGCCACCGCAATGCAACATCAGTCCTTGCATAATGTGTCCTTTCTGATTTGTAAGGTTGATTGTTGGTTAGGGTGAAAGGGATCGGGAATGAAATCGAGAGGGCGTCAGACCTCTCTCATATTCCATCCCCTCCTCTCACTAATACTATACATCCAACATCTCAAGGCCTACGATGGTACCCTGTGACGCTAAAATCCTTGATTCTGGGATTATTTGTCGACGGAGAGAGACGAGAGCAATTCAAGCAGAGAATGCTTCTGATGAGGCGTCAGCGCTTTTCGGGTATGGTACGTTCGGTTATCTCCTTGGCTGATCTAAGATATTCCCTTCCCCTAATCCCCTCTTCAGGAAATCACAAGATTCTGACCTTGTTTGATGATAGTGAACTCAACAACGCTGCTCGTGTGATGACGAGCAATATATCCGAGGGACTCGAGCCAGATGACGCAACCACGCAGAGTTCCATCATCTGGCACTCCAAGCGCTTTGGCAATCGATCTGTAGGTCATCCTGTCAGTGTTGCTCCTGGTAAAACTGCGAAGAATTGCATCTAACGACACGGGCAGATGACCACTCTCAAGTAGCTCGTACATCTCCAGCTGCGAGGTCATCTTTCTAAGGATAGTGACCTTCCTGTCATCAAAGTCCACCAATCCCAGATACTTAAGGAAGATCAGTTTGCGGCTGCTGTTTTTCGACGACCCGTCTTCACTTTCGGAAAGCAGAGTCTCGATAGCCTTGATTGACCATCCTTTCCTGCGCGTGATCTCTCGCGTTTTCTGCCAGTAATCACCACCCAACCTGGGTTCAGGAATAAAATCGATCAAGAGTGCTCTCAGTGGCTCAGTTGTGCGTTCCCATGTGGTCAGGGTTTCGTTGAGATCATTAAGGGTCAGCGGGGCACCGGCCTCATTCCACGCCTTATTGAACCAGGATCCCAGCTGATAAAGCAGCTCTTTATCCTCGCTCCTACGACCAGCTATGATCCAATTAAGCTCGGCATTCTTCTGCATGCCACCGTAGGTAAGGTTGCTTGAGCCCACCAGGGCAGTGCGTCCATCTGAAAGGTACAGTTTTGCATGCAGATTTGATTGACTCTTAATTACCACTCGCTTGCCCAGTGCGCTTGTCAAATCCAATAGCGGACGAACTGGGTTAGACAGAGATAGGGCGATATTGAAGCGGGACAGATTTGTCAGAATTTCTATTTGGGTACGCTTCCTCTTGAAAACCTCGATGAGGCTACTGACTCCGGGGCCGGTGATAAACGGACTCGCGACTCTGATGGTTTTCACCGGCGAGCTGCCGAGAGAATCATAGAACGTCTGCAGCGGATTTGTTGTGACCAGTCTCATGTGATCTCCTTTATGAATTCTCGTAATGGATTTGAATTTTTCAGTATGGTTGTTCTGGTGGACTTGGCTATTTCCATAACCTGACAGCGTACCTTTAAGGTTCGAGGGATCTCATAAAAGAGATCCCCCCTGAAGGACTCGGGTGGACGCGCTAACGAGCACCACGAGGTATCCGTGAGGATGGCTCCAGGGGGGAAGGATAGTCCTTCCCACCCGAGGTTTTCCAAATTCGGATACCTGAGGCATTGTAGCACCTGGTATAATGTGCTCGTTAGCGCAAAAGCAAGTTATCTTGAGCCCCAACGCGAGGCAAGCGAAAATGATGTTTCACATTGGGTGGAATGTGAATTCGTACGTTCGCCCGTGGAATGCTTCCGACATCATCTCACATGAAGGATTGCTCAAAATTAAATCCACCATAATCCAAGCTCAGTCGTCAAGTTTCTCCTCTTCGTCTGGGGGTTCCTCATCCAGGTCATCGTAGTCCAGATCCAAATCCCTTATCAATTCAAGAAACTCTTCGCCCAGAGTCATGAATTTCTTGATTAAACGAACCAGTCTTTCTTCATCCATGAAATACCTCCTTTGAGATTTTATGAATGTCACCTTGGTAGACTTACGCCTACAGCTCGAAAGCCCTGCTTAGAGCCTGTTGGTAGTCGGCCCTCCTATCTTGATCGATCTCATGGGAAACAATCCAGGTTGCCTCGTTGTATGCGGACCATTGAGTATCTGGCAGGGTTGCGAGAATCATTTCAGTCATGTTCAAGCCAACTTCACGATAGATGCGATCGTACATTTCCCCTGTTACTGGGGTTGATGCCAGAGCAATAATCCTCTGCTCAACCATTGGCCAGTTCTCACGGGCCGATCTCAGACTCTGCTCAAGCAAACGATCCATCCTGAATCCCCGAGTGTGCCTCGCAACAAACTGTGACAGCACTTTTTGAAACACCATGCCATTCCCGCAGACATATCGAAAACCACCAGAAGCAATTCTGATCGGCTCACTCATATCGTATGAGTTGTGCAGAAACAGGCTTAGCGCAATGTCCGAGTTGCTATCCTGGATAGTAATCTCGGGGAAGGTGATCTGTAGTCGCATCCGATGATTATTCACAAAACTGTGGGTCTCATCGATACATGAAGCCATTCCAAGGCCATCCAGTTCTTTCAACATGGGCTTGATTAGTTCCTCATTAGGTACAAGTTTGTAGGAGCCCCGTACTACGCTGATAATCTCATTGGTGTCCTCTCGCACGATGACCTTATACCGGTTGGCCGTATTCTGGTTTTCCGTGGCAGAGAGTTGTTCAGGCCAATTATTAACTGCAACCGGCCTTTCTACGACTGGAAACATATAATCCGATAAATCCATCGGTTCCTCCATTCTTTGGGATTGTAGGTAACTATTAGTTCTTACAGGTATTATAGCAAATGTGATTCTGATGATCTGTACGGACGAGATTTAGGGCAGTATTAGCCTTCTCCCCTCTATACATCCAACCTCACAGTACCTACGATGGTACTGTGTTACGCTAGAATCCTTTATGTTAGGTGATTTGTCGACGGGGAGAGGCGAGAAATAAGCCGATGTTAATAGTAGACGAGGCTACGACCTGGGATGAGGTCACAAGTATTTTATTTACTATCTCCAACAGTCAAATGCTCGTGGCTGATATTCGAACATAATTGTATACAAGTAGCGAGGAGGAAAACTCACGATATATCATGGGAAATGTCGTGAGTTTCAGCCGAAAATCGAAGGTAATTTCCTGAGTTGGGAGAGTTTTCTCGTGAGTTTTGTTGCAATTTCCCGCTTTGGTAGTAAACTTTGCCTCCGGTACCCTATTGTGCCATTCGTCTGGTAGTGAAATGGAATCTTTTCCCAAGATAAAACTCACTGAAAATCGAGCAACAACATGAAGCCAATTGCCCAACAGACCGGCCTCCTATCAAATTTTCCCCTGCGTGGGTACTATCGATACAAGGACCTTTTTCAGATCCTTCCGGCAGCGGCCCAAAACCAGTCCTTTCAGCAAGACCACCCGCTGATTCTGGAGATCCTTTACTTCCCTGATGTCTGGCCCCATCGCGATCAACTCCTTTGGCATCGCGACCTATGGGAGCGTGAGAGATTCGAGTACATTCAGAACCATTCCACCGAGAGAGAAATGGACCCTTCAGACGAATGGGTCAAAGCATATCAGGATCAAACAACTAGAATGCGCTTTCCCGCTATCATCGAAGAAGTGTCAGGGCTTCTTACCCTGTTTGCCAACCATCGCTTCTTTACTTATCACGCGGAACAGCACTGGTTCATTCCAATTCACCCACCGGACAGAGATGCTCCCAACCGCTCATTATGGGGTCAGCTCGACTATATCTTCGACCCCCTTGGTAGCGGTACGGACCTATCGGAGCCCACGTGTCCTGAAGTAACGAAAGTTCCAATCCAGAAGTACTATGCGCGTGTTAGAGACGTAATGTATGCAGGAGAAGACAACACGGTTCAGTTGCCGGAGAATATTGATCATCTTTTTGATCTCTATTTCAAATTGCACCCCGATAAGAAGACAGGCCTTCACACGGCCTGCTACCTGTACAACAGGGCGTTAGAACTGCGCACTACTTGTGCAAGCCTATCGCTTGTCGCTGCAGTCATGGCTATAGAAGCACTTGTGAACTGTTCCGGAGCCGATCAGCCAGTAACAAAAGTGTGTGAAGAATGCCGAACTCCGGAAAGCATCGAGAACTGCTCTGTATGCGGACTGCCACGCTACAGGGCTACCAGCCGATTCAAGCAGTTCCTTTCTGATTTCGGCTCTGAGGATCTCAAGAAGTTTGCGAATGAGCTGTACAAAACACGGTCCAAACTTGCACACGGCGGTCTTTTGCGAGACGATCTTCACGATAGTGGCTTCTATACCGGAAAGAAGGACGAGGAAAGAATGTTTCAGAGGAATTCGTTGAGTTTGGTACGAATAGTCATGTTGAACTGGCTCATAAAATCATATTAAAAGGATTGATCAGAATGGGGGATAGGCTCGCATCTTCTGCGTATCCGATAATCTGCGGATGATTATGCGTTTTTCACGATTAACTACAGCAAAACTCACCAGAAAACTCTCACAACTCAAGAGCTAACCTGCGGTTATTGGCTGAAACTCAGAACATTCCTGTAGTTTTGTCCTCAGTTTTAGGAGCCTAGCACCCCAGTACAGCAATCGCAGCTTGTTTGCAGTAGATGGTGATCCAAACGGTCGCCACGCGGAAGATCGCGAAGATTCTCAAGAGCTCGTGTGTCTTGTACTACTCCAGGTCACAGGTCACTGCGATTTGTCAGAAGTTGAACAGTGAGGTCCAAGCTTGCCCGGAATCGGCCACTCCTGCGGCCTTGAACGAGCTGGCCGAGTGTTACGAATCTATTGCCATAGACCTAAGAAAGTCGGCGGAACAATTCGTGTGATCACACTGGGGCTCTCCGAAGGTCCCTCCTTCCACGCGAAGAAAGCCCTTTATTTATTCACTTGCACGTGATATAGCAAGTGTTATAATGTCCCATTCGTAATCAAAAGCAGAAAACTCCGGCTGCTGACAAAGGAAAGAATGATGTTGATAGTCGATCAGAATCTTCCTGAATTGATGAAGGAAGTCCGAAAGCAGTTGGCCTTGAGCCAGGAGGACCTCGCCCGTGCATTGGGCG
>VRUF01000368.1 GCA_019456245.1 Planctomycetota bacterium
CGGAATCCCTGTTCCAGCTTTATTGTGAAGTTGATTAATACGAAGCAGCTCCTGAGCTTCAGAGACAGCTTGCTGCGATGCTGCTACACGGGCTTGAGCGAGAACAAGTTCGTAATATTGAACTGCAGCTTTTCGGAGAGTTTCAGAGATAACAGCCTGTTCTCGGTGCTCCGACGCTGTCAGTCGCTTTTTAGCTGCGATGATTTCATATTTTACTTTTCCTGGATTCAATACCCATTGCACTGCAATACTGCTCTGAAACGTATTGAAGCCAACACCAACCAGATCCCCCTCAGTAGCCCTCACTGAACCTTGGACATTCTGGTATGATACACTCGGCACCAAGCTTGGAAAGATGCTGCCATGTGCGCTTTCGAGCATTCCCTTAGATGCCATTACCTGCTCTTTAGCCTGAAGTATATCAAAGTTTTCAGCAGCAGCAACACGGACAATAGTAGGTAAATTAATAGCCGAAATTTCACGATACATCGGCTTGATTTGCGAAGCATCAAGTTTGAGAAGTTTTTCAGATGAAGATTGTTGTATAGGTGAGACATCAGGTCTTTCCAACACCGTTTCTGTTAGCTCAGGCGATGTGCAGCCTCCTGAAAAAACAAGGATTATGATTATCAACCATTTGATCAGATACTGTCCGCGTGCTCTCATCATCTTTATCACTGCTTTCCATTAAACTTAAAGTGCTTCTGATAATGCCACTGAATCTTCTTGAAGGATTGCCGCTATCGGGGCTCCCGATGCAATGGTACTACTTGCTGAAGTAATAATCAAATCATTATCCTTGAGTTGACCGCCAACTATTTCCACCCAGATACCATCATCATATCCGATTTCAACATCGCACGACCTGGCGACACCATCTCTGGAAACGAAAACGGAAATGTCTCGACCGCGAACGCGTATGGCTTTAGATGGTATTAACATTGCATCTTCCTTTACTTCGAGCTTAACCGAAACCTGTGCATACATGCCTGGTGTAAGTTGACCGTTTTTATTATTGAGATCGACTTCGGCACGCATGGTGCGTGTGTTGGAGTTAAGTGCCATGGAAGTACGCATGACAGCGGATTCAACCATTTCACCATTGAGGCACTGGATTTTTACCTCAACTTTAGTTCCTGCCCTAACGAAGGGGACATCGGGCTCTGGAACATGAATAACAAGTCTGATTTTGTCAGTTTTGGCAAGAGCAAAAAGCGGTTGGGTTTGACCATCTGCCGCAGAGCGAACGAATGCTCCATGATCAAAGTTTCTGGCAGTAATCACTCCATCAAATGGCGCTGTGATAGTTGCATATTCTAATAGTGTTCTCATCCGTGCCACCTCAGATTCAGCCACCTTTGTATCAGCTTTGGCTATCGCAAATTGGCTTAATGCTTCATCGAGTACTTGCTGCGAAATCGCCTTATCAGCAGCAAGCTGTTCTTGCCTTTTCGCAGTAATCTCATCCAACTTCTCACGCGCCCGTTTAGCTTCCAGAATTGCTTCAGATTGGTGTAATTTGTC
>VRUF01000369.1 GCA_019456245.1 Planctomycetota bacterium
TGATCGGTACGACTAATCTTTTTGACAAACGTTGGCATCATGTTGCGGTAGTTTTGGATACTGACGAAAGGATTGAGAAGGCTATCCTGTATGTTGACGGGACTGCGGATCCGATCAGCGACTATAAAGAAGGAGAGGTGAATACTTCGTCTGATTCGAATGTCTTGATCGGGGGTAGCGATATAGTAACTGACGGTTACAGATATAAGGACGACGTTCGCATCTATGACCGCGCCCTCAGCGCTGAAGAAATTGCGGTGCTGGCTGCCATGGGATTGTGATGTTAAAAGATTTGGATGATTGCCTTTGGCAATCTCTATATTATGATGCGTGTGGTTTTGGGTGACGCGACCCCCTGATCGAGAACAGGGGGTTAAATGAAAGCGGATGATGTTACTGATAAGATGAGGAGTATAGTTTTGGCTTGCGTTATCGGGTATATGTTGACATGGAATACTTATGGAAGATGGCTTCAGGGGGATGAGCGTGGGTATGTAAAAAACGGTCAAAGTCTGGGGTGTAATGCGAAACTTAAAAAGGCCAATCAAAGCCGCATGGTCGGATCTGCGTTTCGATTAGATGAAATCCAAAAGACGATCGTGCGAAATCAGATACTTGAGACCGCAAAGAGAATGGCGCATACGTTTTATGCGGTTTCTGTTTGTTCAAACCATGTGCATATTGTTGCCAGCAGTGTTGATGAGACCATAGGTGAAATAGTTCGAATGTATAAGAGAGAGACTGTTTATGCATTACGGAAAGAGGGGGTTGAAGGTAATGTATGGGCGAGAGGGTATGATAAGCGGTTCTGTTATAATGAGGGGAGTTTGCAGGCGAGAATCGAATATGTTCGAGGGCATTATTTGGATTAATGGGTTTTTTGGGGTATTTGAGGTGTTTTTTGGCGCGACCCCCTGTTCGAGAACAGGGGGTTAAATGAAGCGGATGATTTGCACTTTGTGCAAATTTCTAACTTTTTCATGAAATTCCTTGACATTATTGTGTGAATCTTCTATATTCTTGCGATTATCTGTTTGTGCAGGTATGCGCCCTGTCGCCATGTGGCGGTTTGGGCAGACTAACTTTTTTTATAACTTTTTCTAACAATTGGAGATTGGTTCTGTGAATAAAGAACTGGCACGCGACCTTATTGGCGCAGGAGTACATTTTGGACATGGGGCAAGCCGCTGGAACCCTAAGATGAAACCTTATATCTTTGGCAAGCGGAGCAAAATTCACATCATCAATGTGAGAGAAACACTCAAAGGACTTTTACTCGCTCAGAAACTGGTTGCGGCTGTTGTGTCTTCCGGTAAAGACGTAATCTTTGTGGGTACTAAGCGTCAGGCGAAGACGAGCGTTGAGACTATTGCACAGAGCTGCGGAATGCACTGGGCATCGGAAAGGTGGCTTGGCGGGATGCTTACGAATTCTCAGACAGTTCGTTCGCGTCTTAAACGTCTTGAAGAGCTTGAGTCTATGGAAGAGACCGGTAAGCTTGCGGCTGAGAGTAAGAAACAGGAG
>VRUF01000370.1 GCA_019456245.1 Planctomycetota bacterium
AGAAACTCTTTGAACTGCTGGACTACGCCTACATAGGCGCCCGCTACGACCTCCACTACAAAATAACAAAAGAGCAGTTAGAACAACTTGCGCCATGTGTCAAAAAACTGCACGAAGTGACGGAGAGGGTGTGCAAGGAGAAAATCGAGAGCTTTGTTTGAGCGGTTCTTTGCTCCAATTACTGCGTTACGCAGCCTCACCCAATGCTCGACGTACAATAGTACGCCTCCGCTTGGGATAAGACTGCAAGCCTTGTACTTGAACCAAATCCCGCGCTCAAACTTATCGGGCGAAGACGCCTTGGCAGGAGAAAAAATTGGACGAGTCCGGTTGATACCCCAAATTGACGCATATAAAGCATTGTGGTTGTTTTGTTGTTGGTTTTGGGTATAATGACAGCATATCAAAGGTCGCTGGCACATCAAAGCTACGCAAAGCGACTGTGTAAGTGGAGAACGCAGTGAAATTGTATTGTAAAACAAATCACGGGAGATGCTAATGGTGGAATGGTTTAAGAATCTAAGTGAGCCTTGGCAGATTGCTATATTTGGTGCAGGGATAACCGTTGCTCTTTTCGCTGTCGGCGGGCTGATCAAATGGCTGTTCAGCAAAAAGAACCCCTCCTCGGCACCTGTAAATGAGATCGATCAACCCGGTTCTGATAATACAGCCATCATCGCTGAAAATAACAAAGGCAACATCGCCGCCAGAGATATCAACACGGGCATAGAGCCGGACAATATCCTTGACCGTAACGAAAGGGCATATATACAACTTGGTCAGTCGAAAGAAATAATCAAGAATAAGGATGCGAAGATAGAGCAGCTTGAAGAGCAATTGGCAATTCATCAACTATCTACAGAACTCGCCGGTGAATCCCAAACCCCTCAGCCGTCGCAGGAGGCAAAAGACATCGCCACACAGATCGAAGGCGATGCCGGGCCTTATGCACAGGCGCTGAAGGCCATCGCCGAAGGTGACAATGAACAAGCCGATGAATTCCTGGACGAGACACAGCAGTTCTTAGATGCCGTCCAGGAGAAAAAGGACCAAGCCCAGATAAAGATATACATGGCACGCATGCAAAATGCCTCTTATGCCGGAAGGCCCAGGGATGCATTGCAGTACTGCGATAAACTAACAACCCTGGCCGGCGACGATACGCTGATCATGAACGAAATAGCTACAGTTTACCACAACAACGCACAGTATCAAAAAGCCGAGCCGCTGATGAAACGGGCGCTGGCGATCGGTGAAGCCAGTCTCGGCAGGGATCATCCGAAAGTGGCCATCCGATTAAACAACCTGGCTGCATTGTATCAGGCGACCAATCGTCTAAAGAAGGCCGAGCCGCTGTACAAGCGGGCACTGACTATCGATGAATCCAGTCTGGGCAGGAACCATCTGGACGTGGCCAGAGATTTAAACAACCTGGCGCAGTTGTATAAGGAGACCAATCGTCTAAAGGAGGCCGAGCCGCTGATGAAACGGGTGGTTGAGATATTTGAAAAATCTTTGGG
>VRUF01000110.1:0-4302 GCA_019456245.1 Planctomycetota bacterium
AAGCGGAAGGCGAAGGCTATGATACAGACCTGTACAGCACAGATGCCAACTAATAACTGTTCGAACAGATCAAGAAAACGGGCCGGCCTAACGATCATAGATAATCGCAAAGGCTATGTCCTGATGGAAATGATCCTTGTGATCGTCATTCTGGGACTGATGGCGACAATAGCCGGGTTGAAACTGCTGCCGGCTTTTGGTCGCTCCATGTTCAAGAAAGAAGCTCAGGAAATCGTCAGCGCACTTGTGATGGCACAGAACGCGGCGGCACAGAGCAATAGAAAATATGCTGTTTTGTTTGACCTGATAGAGCAAAGTTATACTCTCCAGGAAATAAACGCGGTCGAAGATCTTGGAGTCGATGCAGAACCGGATCCGGAAATGGTACTGGCAACGAAAATGTTAACTGAGCGATGCCGGATCGATTATATACGATTTGACGACGGTGACGATACGCGTAACGAAGGTGTGGATCTTGCTGACTTGCGATCATACTTCGTAGCCGGCAGGAACGGATGGCAGAATGGCGGAAAGATCGTAATGTTGGATAATGACGGAAAACCGTGCACAATAGTGATCAACCGTCTAAGCAAGATGATCACGATGGTGGAAGGCGAAGAAGATATTTATGTTTTGGAGGCAATAAAAGATCTGCCGTTTTAGAAACAATCTGTTAGCCGAACGATTTTTTCGTCCGGGCTTTACAATACTCGAAGTCATGGCCGCGGTAACGATACTCGCTCTGATTTGCGCAACAGTTCTCGTTGTTCTCGACCGGTGCATGCAGGCAACCATCGACAGCGAACTGAAGATGCAGGCATTTAAGGTTGCTCGCGAAAACATGGAGAAACTGCTCGCTAATAGGTCAGTAACGACGATAGCAGAGTTCGGAACGCTGGAGGAGAACCCCAACATCGACTGGCAACTGGTGGTAGAACCGTTTCGTGAGCCGACAACATCGAAAATGTGGATACGGGCAGTATGTACCGCCAGCTATACCGACTCTCACGGAGAAATGCGCAACCTGGAACTTAAAAACTGGATCACCGACCTTACCGACAAACAGGTAAAGCGGCTCCTCGACCAGCAGAAAAGGGAAAAAGAGTTCATAGATGCAACAGGAGAAAACCCGTACGGCAATGATGCGCCGGGGCTTTTACGATGGATGCACCACCTGATGGAAACAGGAGACATTGATGCAGCAACAAATGTATCCGAACAGATTAAAACTGATTTCCCGGAAGCCCTGCCGGAAGGCTATGTACCGGCAGATCACGTCAGCGATGACCCAATCATAAGCGACCCAGATGGTGAGGGGGAGACAAGGACAAGGCCGGACAATTTACAATCGGATCCGGATGTTATTGATTTTCTTGAAGGACGCATAACTTTAGATGACTTGATAAAAATAATAAGGTCAAGGAGCAATGGATAATTGCAACCCTACAACATGGTCGTATGGCAAAGTGAACCGCTCCAGCGGCGGCTTTTCGCTGTTGGAGATCATGGCGGTGCTTACTATCGTTACGATGGTCGCGATTGCTGCGCTTGGGGTGTTTAACCGTGCCAGAACGGCCAGCGCCTCTATAAGCAACCGGCTCGACCGGAATGACGCCTCGATGGAAGTTCTCCAGCGTATCGCCGAAGACCTTGACAGAATTGTAAAACCCGGCTACAACATAAATGTTACAGTTGCAAACAAAATCGTAGACGGTTTCAATAAAAGCCAGTTGGTAATAGAAAGCAAAATTTACGACAAAGACGGCAAGCCTGTCGTATTTGAAAAAGTGATCTGGCAAGCTCAGTACGATGAATTTGAAGAGTCGCTGGTGGTATACCGCGGGCACTTCGGCATAAACCTTGACGATAAAATACTCAGCGTGGCAGAAGCTCAACGCGATGAAGCTGACCAGAAGCCGTTCGTGCCGGTATGTACCGGTATGACCCTTTTTGAGTTTACGGTTCCGCGAGAAGATAAAGAACCTCTACAGCAATGGACCAGCAAGAATCTTCCGCCAGCAATTACCGTATTAATGTCATTTACTCCTCCGACGGAATTAGCAACAGGTGAATTTGTGATTCTTGAAGAAGACATGGAAAAACGGACAATAGCAATAGACAGGACGAAAAAGTTAAGATTTGTTTTCGTCAAGAAAGTATTCAATATAGAGGATCCTAACGACGGCCTAGATAAGGCAGGTGATCCCAATGGCATAGACAACGCCGTTGAACCCGGCAATACCCCGACAACCCGGACAAAAGCGTCGAACCGGTAGATACTCTCGCTGATACAACAAAACCGAACAGGATAAAATGATCGAACGAAAAAAAATACATTTTTCTCCAGCCCTGTCGCAAAGTGCTAATCGCAAAGGCATTGCATTGATACTTACAATTGCAATACTTGTGATACTTACGACTATTGTCTATAGTCTCAGTTCTCGTGTTTCGATCTATAAGCGTCGACAGGAGTATATTATCAATTATCAGTCGGCCCGTTATGCATGTGATTCCGCAATGAAATACGCTCTGACAAGAGCTATAAAGCTCAAAATGCCACTGATAACACGTGAGGATTCGCCCGATTTTTCCGACTTGTTCGCATTAGACCACGAGCAATACAAAGAGATACTTACGACATGGGCCGAAGAACAAAATCAAGCGATAATTGACCGAGCCGAAGCGGAAGGCTACGAGAACCCGGAAGTAAATACGGAACCAGATCGAGAAAACACATCTGGCGAAATGCAAGCCGGTACTAATGGTGACCCAAATGAAGGCGGATCCGGAACTCTGCATGACCTTTTCGCTTCGCTACAAAATGATGGCGGATTCGCAGACGCAAATGAGCTTACAATCCCCGGCCCTTACGGACCTGAATGGCCACTGGTGCACGAACCGATCAAATTTGAGATTGGTAATGCAAAAGTTGAGATTCTCTTCAAGGATGAAAACGCAAAGTTTCCTTTAGCCCTGGCACTGACCAAAGATACAAATCTAACCCGCCAGGCAACCGATGCACTGGAGATTTTCTGCGAATGGATGCAGATGGAACTGGAAGAAATCGAAATACTTGCAGAACAACTGGAATACATAACTGACTATAAAGAATTCAGTCTGAAAATGAAACCCGTCTTCTTCAGCAAAAAAAACCAAACCCCGGTTCCCACAAAATCGAGCAGTCAATCAAAGCGATTGAGGCGATCAAGAGTCCGCGCGCCAAGGAAACCTACGACCAAGGCTAAAAGAACGGCCCGCCCTGCCGCGGGTCACGTATCGGATTTTGCCAAACTCCTTCACAGTTCGATGATCACTACATCCAGGATGGAAAGACCCCTGCCTGAAATGGGTGAAAGGCAGGAATCGCCAATGAAGTATCTGGGAGTATGGGGAGTGAGCAAAATTAATATCAACACGGCACCACGGCAAGTGCTTGAGGCAATATTCGCCTTTGGCGGCGATCAG
This sequence comes from Planctomycetota bacterium, assembly GCA_019456245.1. Lineage (GTDB taxonomy): Bacteria > Planctomycetota > Phycisphaerae > Sedimentisphaerales > Anaerohalosphaeraceae > VRUF01. The sequence continues at coordinate 3,466 of VRUF01000110.1, forward strand.
GAACTTATCGCCGAAGCGATCATTAACCAAAGAAAGATCAAACCGTACGAGAAACTAGAAGACCTCAAAGAAATGCACTACGGTTATACCGATTCTATCGATAAGGTTAAACCTTATTTAACGACAACGAGTACGTTTTTTACAGTTGAGGTCAGGGCTGTATGCGGAAATGCCGAAGCATCTTCCGTATCACTCATAGAAAAGCGTGGCACGAAAATAACAAAGATCGGTATGATGTCGATCTAAAAGAAATATACACTGATAATCAAAATTGATATTGATAAATAATTTGGAGTTTAACCGGTGGAACAGCACAATTGCTTAGGTTTATATTTGTCACACAAAATGGCCGTGGCGGTACTTCTTTCGAAACACGGTTCTAGCAAGAAGGTTCTGGGGTGCTTTAGTATCTGCAAAGATCAGATGCCGGAGGACGAACAGGAAAATCCCTTCAAAAACATGGTAAAAATACTTGTCAGAAAACTCTCCGAAAAGAAGCTTAACTTCAACGAGGTTTCGGTTGCACTGGATTGCAGCCTGTTTACACAACATGACATCCGTTCCGAATTGACGGACTACAAGCAGATCGAAAATACGATACGGTTCGACGTGGAAGAAGCCGTTGCGATGGACGCAATGGAACTTGCGGTCGCCTTTGACATAACCGGTAAAACCGAAACAGGCTCAAATGTTGCAGTCTATACGGCAAAACGTGACGAGTTGTCCGAGATACTCAGCAGCATCGAGGCCAATGGAATAGACCCTACCGCGATGGAACCAGATGTCGTATGCCTTGCTCGATTCATGACAGAGACAGTTCCTTCGACAAAAACAGGC
>VRUF01000110.1:4312-9630 GCA_019456245.1 Planctomycetota bacterium
TCATGTTACATGATCATCCCTTCAGGGACAAAAAACGGTCCTGCCGCCCGAAGTTTTCTGGTAAGTTCTTCACAGAATATCCAAAGCGTTCTTAACCGTGAGATCGCCCTTACCATGGCTTCTCACGTTTCGCAGGATGTGGTTGTATCGAGTATCCTCCTTGCCGGTCAAACTCATGACGTAGACTGCGATAGCCTCACTGAGGCATGTGGTCTCGAGGTGCAGACCGTCGACATGCTTGAGACATCCGGCGTGGAAACTTCAGAATTGACTCAGGATATGACAGACACCGATCTTGCTATTGCCTACGGAGCGGCGCTGGAGGAATTGACACGATCGCGAAAAACCGATTTCCGTGAGGATTTCGCACCGTATGCAGGAAAGAAACGAATCATGGAGAAGGGTTTTCGAACGGCAAGTATCGCACTGACCGTAATGCTTCTGGCTATCGGAACGTTTTTTCAGTATCAGGTGTTCATGACTAAGGCCGACACAAATACGCTTAACCAACGGCTGGAAACCGATGCAAAAGAGATACTGGGCAACTCGGGAATAGGCCCACTGGGCCCGGTTAAAGATCTCGAACGCATGTATAGCAGGCTTACAAGCGGCGGCGGTCGCAGAATCGGCGATGAAAATTCTGTGCCTGTACGCCTTACTTACCTGCTCGAAGCTATCAACAGCACACCGATTAATATCGGCCTGAAGATCACAAAGATAAAGATAATAGGCAAGAATATGAATTTGACAGGTTCCACTGCGAGCAGACCGGGAACGAACAAGTTGTTTGATGCGGTTGATAAACATCCAAAGCTGAAAAAAGGACCCGAAAGATATCTCAAAGACAGCTTTAATCTTACGATCAATCTCAGTAAAGAGACTGGAGAGAAAATATGAACTATTTTTATAAACGATCTAATTTTTATTACCTTGCAATACCTATCGCCGCTGCGATCTGGGTGCTGGTGACACTTACCATATTGTCAGGGAATGCCAATAAAAGTTGGGGGAAAAATAAAAAGATATATACCAAGGGACAGGTAGAGATATGCAAGATCCTGGCAGAAGATCTGGACATATTAAAACCTGAAAAGTCAACCAACGATAAAACAGAATTCGATTATGGAAAGGTGTTCACGAAGTTTGCCGGGGCAAATTCGATTCCATCAAGCACATGGACCCACGGGACCAGCCCTGAGTCAAAGCGTAAAGGCAAAGTCACTCAAACCGCGAGTCTTGTCATAAATGACATTGGAGTAGAACGACTGACCCGCTTTCTAACGGGGATGCTGGACACCTGGCCCGATCTTAAGTGCGAAAGCCTCACGCTGGTAAAACTAAAGACAGGCCCCGATAACTGGAAAATACCCGAGCTTAAATTTACCTACACCTTTTAAAAACTAACGAACAGGCCAAAAGACAGCATCACCGGTTTCGCCCCATGGCTTGTTATGATCTTTGGTGTCAGTGCCCGCAATACCGCCATCGTCCGTAAAATTCCTGCCGGCACTGTATAGCACAAACCCGTCACCGTCTACCCGATAAACCAGTGGCCCATCCGAATAAGGATCATCCGGCACTCGATCAAGATAACCGGCTTCGACCAATTCATTCAAATCCACCGGCAAAACACCTTTCTCTAATTGCCAACGCCTTGCCGCAAGAACAGTCAAAGCAGCATCATACAGTGCCTTATGCTCATATCGCAGATCGGTAACACGTCCCAATTTAGGAAGCATTGAACGTAATAAAAAATATCGGTACTCAGGCAATTCCAGACGAACATCCTCAAAGCCGCTCTCTACCTTCTGCCTTTCGAAAGGACTCATCTTTGATAGCTTTTCAAACTTATTATAAGCTTCATTGGCTTTAGCGACCACATCATCGCGCCCTGCGTGCACAAGTGCACCGCTTAAAACAAGCAGCTCTTCTTCCAGATCGTCAGAATCCATAACCATAGACAACTCACGCGGGACCAGATGCCCCCCACCGGGCCCCCCATCCGTAAAACAATGCTGGATTACATCCATTAGTATTGTCTTCTCGCCTTCAAGTTCAATTGGCGGATAACCCGTCGAGTAAACCGTAGACAACTCATTATACATTTCTTTAAGTTGCACGGACGTTACAGTATCACTTGCCGCAACATTCAAAATACCTTGACATCCATATGAACCAACCGCCATCCCAACAAGAGCTTCTATGAGAGTTTTGCGTCCCTGCCAATGTCTTGAGGACTTTGCAAGTGTAATAGAATCACGTAAAGCAATATCAGTATTGCCCCCCTCCAGTGCCTGTTTGCATCTGGACATACCAAGTCTCGCTATTTGCCTTAGCTTACTAATGTGCGGAAGCATAACACTTAGAAGCCATTTATCATCAGGATGACCGTAGTTATATTTCCTATAGCAGTAAGGCTTTTGAACAGCTTTGCTAAATCCCTGCCATGCCATCTCGTTCTTGTCTATCCACGCCGTCACCGCAATTTGATCCTGAACATTTAAAACATCCCCACGCATTATTCCGTACCTGCCGATCTGTGGAAGCAAATCTTTTAATTCTTCCTCAGCCTCAACTAAAAGATTCATGCCCTTTTCGTAATAAGGCCAGGCATTGTCTTCGTCAACAATTTTAGGCCGGACACGTTCATTAAATGCTTCGAGGTAGTCGATAGTCGGATTAGCATCGCCGGTAAAGAACCAAACTGCGTAAAGGATAAAGCACAAAATGAAAATTCCGATACCCTGAAAAGTTCTGATGATGATTTTCTTCCATAGTGGTCTACAGCGTTTCTTGCCTCTTCTTATTAGACAGGCAAGCGTTTTTATGTCGCCGAATTTCTCTATCATCTCTTTGACAGCGGCTTCTTTTTGCTCAGGAGTATTACATTCGCTAAGAGCCATAGTAAAATGATCGATGAGTTCATCGCGTACTTCCAGACGAACCTTCTTGCGGTAACGCACTCTTTTTATAACACTGTCTATGAAATCAACAGCGGTTTGAGGCAGATCGTTATAATCCTTTTTATGATCGATCATGGTAAATGTCCTAACTGAAAGGTTTGATAATATGGTATTAGACTATGCTGGTACAACGCCGCTATTTCCAAACCCGAATACCATATCAACGCCCTTCTGCAATTGCTGCCATTGCTGCTTCTGTGCCGAAAGCTGATCTTTACCCTGGCTCGTTATAGAATAGTAACGGCGTTTGCGGCCATTTTCGGCAAGGCGCGTCTGGGCAACCACTAATCCCTTGGCCTCAAGGTTGTAGAGCAACGGATACAGTGTACCCTTGCCAAGCGTGAGTATCCCGCCGCTTCGCTGGGCTATCGCCTCACTAAGTTCATACCCATACATCTCGCCACGGCACAAAATCTCTAAAACCACAACCGGGGCAACACCTTTTAGCAGTTCACGTTCAAATTTCATTGCGTATCTCCTTAAATTAGCCTTAACTGTCTTTGCATAGTATGTACCACATACTATGCAAAGTCAAGTATAATTTTGCATTTTTTCACAACTTCTCACCGTTTCTCTTTCTAACGACCTATAAAAAAACGATTTACAACTTTAAAAATAAAATAAAATTTTTTATTAGAGCACTATATCTTGTGTATTCTCCATCCTGCCCAGACCCACATTTTTTGTTAAATTAGCGGTAAAATTAGGGCTATCAGGTAAGATTTCGCACAGGACCGATAACCAGAAATTGCGATTACACTCATAACCTCTTGCCATTGTTAGACTTAGCTCCATAGGTCTCTTTTTTAAAGTTTTCCCTCCCCCAAAGTCGATACCAGTACTGAAAGGGTAGTTTGGCCTTGTTGTTAAAAGTTAATAATACACAACATTTAATGGGTTGTGCCAGAAGAAGCAAATTTCTTTTGGAAAACTAAATTTCCTCACATGGACTTGAGGAAGATTGGTGGAGTGCGGTTGCGGGACCGTAGTTCCTAGCCGCAGGACAGTTGGCAAACCAACGGATATGGAGTCAACAGTTCGGAAAGTCAGGTGCAATATGAATTTAACAAAACACAAGTTACAAGAACAGCGTTTCGCCATGGGTGAGGGTCGGGCAACAGAGATGCAACCACCAGAGCAGAATGATGGTTATTTGACGGATGATCTGTTCGAAAGCATTAGTTCCACACCAATGGGACGTTTGCTCACAATGATCAGCGCTCTTCCCGAAGTGCGTCACGAAAAAGTAAATGGTGTTCGCAGACAAATTACTGATGATAATTATGACATCACCAGGAACCTGGACACAGCATTGGACAGAGTCCTCGAAGAATTTCTCCTGGAAAGCTAAAAACGCGATTAGCCATTAGCTGTTAACTGGATACTCCCCTATGGATCGTGGGGCTGAGTCCGGCTAGTGAACTTCGTAATCGTCAATATCCAGCTCTGCCGGCTTATAATCCGGCGCTTGGGACTTTTCCACTTCTTCCTCGAAGCTGGCAACGATATTGTCCTGGATCATCTTTCGACATTCGGCATTGATCGGATGGGCGATATCAGCATGCAGTTTCATCCTGCCGTGCGTATCCTGCCGTGCACGCTCTTCTGACAACTTCTTTCCACAGTTGTTACAGTACTTAGCCCGGAGATGATTCTTGCCTCCGCACTGCGTGCAATGGTCGCTCATTTTCCTTGAAGGCATCGCTACGAAAAGTCCGTTTGTACCCTCAATGATCTTGACATCCCTAACAACAAAACAGTTGTCAAGGGTCATAGAGCAGAACCCTTTGAGCCTGTCATCCTTGTTGGCTATCAGTTTGACTCTTACTTCGGTGATTTCCATTGTACTTGCCTCACGTAAAACCTACCATCTATTGTTGTTAACTAGCAGACTTTCACAGTTGAACTTCTCACGAAGCATCAACTGATAATGTTTCACGTCAGCATCGCTCAAATCTCCGGTAAGGCAGTAAAGTGCCGAACCACTACCGCTTAGACAAACATGATCCATTCCAAGCGTTCTTATCGCCGACTCAAGCAATTCAACCTCTTTGTACAAGCCATAACAGCTTGCCACTAACATATTTGCGCACATTGGGGGAATTAAATCAATATTCTTTTTACTAATACAAGAATTAATTCGAGCTTTCAGGCTTTCGTATTTGTCAATATCAGGCACGTAATTCTCGTAAACCCTTTTAGTGGCTATACTTATGTTTGGTGTGACCACAAGAGCGCGGAATGAAAAATTTTCTGGAATTTTTGTAATTATTTCACCCCTGCCCGTACAAAGAGCCATCGGACCATAAAGAAAAAAGGGAACATCGCTCCCTAATTGAGATCGGAAGAGCGTCG
>VRUF01000111.1 GCA_019456245.1 Planctomycetota bacterium
TGTTCACCTATCAACTGCTCAACTATCTCAGGCCAAAGGCCTGTGCCGCTCTCTGACAACTGAATAATTTATTTATACCAAAAAAAAATCAAATCAATCGGAAAAAGGTATGGACAGTATGGACAGTATGGCCACCCGAGTGCAATTATCCACTATCTACTGCCTTTTATCACGATACAGGGCCCCTGGGGACGATTAGAATGGATAGACAATATTCTAAACATGGCCATACTTGGACTTCCAAGGTATGGCCAGAGTATGGCCAGTATGGCCGGCAAGGTGTAATTGATTATTGCCCCTGTTGCCCAAATACCAAACAAAGCCATTTGTTAAAATAGGTAAAATTCTCAAACTGACCGCTGACAGTTATGTAACTTTCGCACCTTCGCACTTTCGAACTTTTAACGCCGGATTACCGGCTACCCGCAAGCTCTGCTTGCCAACACTTAAAACTTAAAACGTGAGCGGACAAACTGTGTGCGATCTGGATAGACAGCATGAAAACAATATGTGACCATGGTGAACGGAAATTTTCAATCGTGATCAGTATAAAAGTAGTTATCTACATATCAACGTGCATTTTTAATGCGAATTGGTATTAAATGCAAATTGTTAGTAGAATTGGGTGTAGTTGGCAAAGAAAAAGCAAAAAGATGTTATCGGTAATATCCGCAAGAAGGTCTCAACCTTTCCGACGGGGCCTGGTCTGTACTTTATGAAGGATGTCAAGGATGTTGTGCTTTATATCGGCAAGGCCAAGAACCTGCGTTCGCGTGCGGCTAGTTACTTTCAGCCTTCCGCCGATCTTTTCACAAGCCGCGGGCCCAAGATCGTCGAGATGATCAACAAAACTGTCACTGTCGATTATCTCGAAACGATAAGCGAAGTCGACGCGATCCTTCAGGAAGCACGGCTGATAAAGGATATTCGCCCGCCGTACAATACTTCGCTGGTGGACAGCAAGACTTTTCCGTACCTGGAGATCACGACCCGCGATCAGTTTCCCGGCGTCTATATCACGAGAAATCCTAAAAATGCCAGGAGCAAACTTTTCGGTCCGTTTACAAGCGTCAGCGATCTGCGGGCGGTGCTCGTGCTGCTGCAGAAGATTTTCAAATTTCGAACGTGTAAGCTGGATATCGCCCAGGAAGATGAAAAGCGCAGGTTCTTTCGGCCGTGCATTCTTTATAGCATCAAACAGTGCACCGCGCCGTGCGGAGCAAGGATCGAAAGGGATGAATACCGCAAGGTTATAAATGACCTGATCAGGTTTCTTCAATCAAAACGTTCAACAGTACTTCGTGGGTTAAGTAAGCAGATGGAAGAGGCGTCGACGGCGATGGAGTATGAAAAGGCCGCGATGTTTAGAAATCGCGTTCGCCTGATAGAAAGACTTGATCAGCGAGGTTCTGTCGAGGCGAATGTACAGCCGGAAGTATTTGCAAAAGACCCGTCGGATGCTCTGGAAAAACTGCGGAAGATATTCAAGGTTGAAGTGCCGATACGTATTATCGAAGGGTTTGATATCGCTCATATCTCCGGCGAGGCGACGGTTGGGTCGCTGGTGAAATTTATCGACGGCAGGCCGTTTAAGAGCGGCTATCGCAGGTTCAAGATCAAGACGGTGACCGGTATTGACGATTACGCCTGCATGCAGGAGGTTATTACGCGCCGGTACAAACAAGCCAACGACGGCGAGGAGCTATTCCCCGACCTGGTGTTGATAGACGGCGGCAAGGGCCAACTCCATGCGGTCGAGCAGGCATTCGAGAGGATGGACGCGCCGATGCCGCTGTTGGCGTCGATTGCAAAGCGCCAAGAGGAGATATTCATCCGCGGCAGAGAAAAATCAATAAAATTGCCGGCAAACAACGAGGCAAGAAAGTTATTGCAGTACATAAGAGACGAAGCCCACAGATTTGCACAGCACTACCACCACATACTAAGAAAAAAGAAAATGCTCGGCGAAGAATGAAAATTTCAATATTAGTTGCTTTTTCTGGGTTTGCCTGTTAAGTACCAATGATCTTTTATTTTTTCATGCTCTGGCCCGTTTTCTTCAAGTGATTTGTTATCTGATAGATAGTAGAAGGCGATGTGCCTGAAGAGGCGACCATACCCCCATTTAAAAGCTATTTCAATATTTCCTGAATTATCCTTGACGGCAAAAATAGCATGTGCAAGATGTCTGTATTTTTCGGGTACTTTATTTCCTGCTAATCTGAGAGATTCCCCTTCAATCAACAGTTTACAGTCTTCTACTGCACATTCATATTGTGGCAGCCGCTTTTCAAAGACGTACATTCTTAATTTATGTCCCCAGCTTAGTGAAAAGAAACATGCTACAAAAAGTAGTATCATAATAAGTGAGGCAAGCTTGTTGTCCAGGCCGTAGTCCCATAAACCCATACAACTTACTATTAGCATTGGTATCATTATAATAAAATGGAGTGACATAATATGTAGCAGCATTTCACTTGGCCTATATCCAAACCGAATCAGACATAGTGTAAATGGAACCGTGACTATCAGATTAGTCAAAAGCAATAAATTAATGCTTTTTCGACCGTAGCGAAATATCCCGGCAATAGTCAGGATCATTGCAAGCAATAAAAGGACTATAAATTCCATTTGCTATTTCTCCATAAGATTGTGCTTATCCTGACGTCAATCGCTTAACCGGGCGATTATACAGGTGTCTCCGTTCAGTTCTTTCCTTCTTGCTTCTTTCTGTGTTATATTTTGCATTGGTTTTGAGATTTCGGCTGTGCCTTTGTCCCCGAGTGTTTTTGGGGCTATGTAGATTATTGCCTGGTCGGCTAGTTTTTGTTCTATGAAGGCTGTTATCGTTGTTGATCCGCCTTCTATCAGCAGGCGGTTGACCTTTCTTTTTCCCAGTTCGCTTAGCAGGGCGGTCAGGTTACATTTTTGGTGTTTGTCTTCTGCGATGAATACCTCTGCGCTTTTATCTAATATGGCTTCCACTTTGTCCGGCTTGTCTTTGATTGCTTTTTGCGTTGTTACTATTAGTGTGGGGTATTCGTGGCAGTCGAGCAGGTTTGAATTTGATGGTATTCTCAGATTGCTGTCCAGTACGATTCGCAATAACTCTCTTCCGTCCGCCGGTCTTGGCGTTAGTTGCGGGTCGTCTTCTATTACGGTGTTTATTCCTACGAGAATGGCCTGCACCGATCTTCGCAAAGCGTGGACGTCTTTTCTGCTTGCTTCATTCGATATCCACTGTCCGTGTTTTGCGGTGTCTTTGTAGGCCATATATCCGTCAGCGCTTTGTGCCCACTTTAGAATTACCCACGGGGTTTTTGTTTCGGCGAACTTGAAGAACCATGGGGTTAACATTTTGGCCTGATCGCAGCAAACGCCGGTAACAACTTCGATGCCGGCCTGGGTTAGTTTTTCTATGCCTCTGCCTCCTACGTGGTCCGATGGGTCTTTTGAGGCGATAACGACTCTTGCGATCTTTGCGGCGATGACGGCATCTGCGCACGGCCCGGTTTTTCCGACATGGCTGCACGGTTCGAGCGTTACGTACATTGTCGCGCCTTCGGGATCGCTGCAATCTGCGATTGCATTTACTTCCGCGTGGGCGGCACCGAATTTTTCGTGATACCCTTCGCCGATTATCGCGTTGTTCTTTACGATCACGCATCCGACCGCCGGGTTTGGTTCGACATTGCCGATGCCTTTGGCCGCAAGTTCTATCGCCCGCTGCATGTATTTGACATCATCCATTTGTCAACTCGATGAATTTTTTTTCGTCAATTATTTCAACGCCCAGCTTAGCTGCTTTTTCGGCTTTGCTGCCGGGGTTTGCACCGACAAGCACATAATCGGTTTTTTTGCTTACGCTCGATGACGTTTTTGCGCCACTGCCTGTTATGGCCTGAGCGATCTGGGTTCTTGTAAAGTTTTCAAGCGTTCCCGTTACCACTATTGTTTTGCCTGTCAGTGGGGTAGTTTTTTTCTCAGTCGGTGATTTCGGGCTTACGCCGAGGCTTTTCATCTCCTCGATCATCGCGATGTTGTCGGGATTGGTGAAATATTCGAAAACGCTTTGGGCGATGGTGGGGCCGATTTGGTCTATCGATTCAAGCGTTTCGATGTCTGCGGCGATGAGGTTGTCCAGGGTGATAAATTTATCTGCGAGTATCTCGCCAGTCTGTCCGCCTACGTTTAGAATTCCCAGACCGGTGATCAACCGCCAGAGGTCCTGTGTTTTGCTTTTTTCGATCCCGTCGAGCAGATTTTCCGCGCTTTTTGTTGCCATTCTATCCAATTGGGCTACCTTGAAGATATCCAGCTTGTAGATGTCGGCGAAGTTTTTGATAAGCCCTTTGTTTACGAGCTGGTCTATCAGCGCAGGGCCGAAGTTTTCTATATCCATCTGCCCGCGGCCTACGAAATAGCCGACGCGTTCTTTTAATATCGAATTGCAGTTTGGATTGCTGCACTTTACTGTTGTAAATTCTCTTTCTTCTTCGGCGCCGGTTTCTTTTCGCTTGTTTACGGTAACGACTGTCGGGCTATCGCAGCTTGGGCAGTTTGCCGGGATCTCAATGGGTTTGCTGTCGAAGATATCCCGTTTTTTTGTTTTTACCTCGATCACTTGCGGGATTATTTCGCCGGCTTTTTCGATTATGACGGTGTCCGATACCCGCAGGTCGAGCTTCTTAATTTGGTCGAAGTTGTGCAGCGATGCTCGTTTTACTTTTGTACCGGCAAGTTTGACGGGTTTTAAATTTGCGACGGGGGTTAAGATACCGGTTTTTCCGACCTGGATGTCGATAGATTCTACTATGGTCTCGGCTTGTTCGGCGGGGAATTTGTAGGAGATGCACCATTTTGGCGCACGTCCGGTTGTTCCCAGTATTTGCTGCTGGGCGAAGCTGTCGACCTTAATAACCATGCCGTCGATCTGGTAGCCGAGGGTTTCTTTTTTATTTTGCCAGCCTTGACATATCTTTATTACGTCATCGATATTTTTGGCTTGTTTAATGTTTGGGTTTACCGGCAATGACAGTTTTTCCAGGGCCTTAAGCGTTTTGTAATGCCCATCGGCAAGGGGTTCGGTTACCTGGCCGATGGCATAAGCAAAAAACGCAAGATTGCGGGATGCCGTGATCCTGGAATCGAGAAGTTTAAGCGATCCTGCCGCGGCGTTTCTCGGGTTTGCAAAAGGTGGTTCGCCTGTTTCAGCTTTTTGGCGATTGAGTTCGGCGAAGGATTTTTTGGGCATGTATATCTCGCCGCGTACCTCAAGCACCTCGGGTACACTTGCCTCTTGCATCAATGTAAGCGGGATCGCTTTTATCGTTCTTACGTTCGAGGTTGCATCGTCGCCCGTCTGGCCGTCGCCCCGGGTTGCGGCTTGGGTGAGTTTGCCGTTTTCGTATCTGATGCTTATGGCAAGACCGTCGATCTTAAGCTCGACGATATATTTATAATCCTCGTCGCTCAGGGCCTTTTGGATTCGGTTGTCAAAGTCCCTTAGCTCGTCGGCGTTGTAGGTGTTGTCAATGCTCAGCATCGGGGCAGCATGTTTTACGCTGGCGAATCCTTCGACCGGTTTTCCGGAGACCCTTTGTGTGGGCGAATCGGCTGTTATCAGATCGGGGTGCTCTTCTTCGAGTTTTCGCAATTCGGTAAACAGCTTGTCATACTGCTGGTCCGTAATCTCAGGTGCATTGAGAACGTAGTAGAGATGGTCGTGCCTACGAATCTCTTTTCTGAGCAGTTCAACTTTTTTTGAAATATCATCAGCCATAACGCCCTCCCTTATATTCGTTTTTTGCGATAATTGCAAGTGTGGCAATAAAAAAACCCGACCTGCTATAGGCCGGGTTTATCAAGCTGTCTTAATTGATGCCGACTAGTCGTTTTTGCCGTAAAGCCACTTTTCGTCGGCGAGGTCGTATTCTACGATATCTTCGCCTGTGAAGTAGATCGGTATCTCGAAATCGGCAGATTCCGGCGAATCCGATCCGTGGATGAGGTTATAGCCTTTCGAGCAGCTAAAATCGCCTCGGATCGTTCCCGATTCTGCGTCGTAACCGAACGTTGCCCCCATCATCTTGCGGGCCATGTCGATTACTCCCTCAGCTTCCCACACCATCACCATTGACGGCGAGGAGGAAATATATTTCACAACGCCTTCGAAAAATGGTTTTCCCTCGTGAACCGCATAGTGCTTTCGGGCAAGTTCTTCGGAAATCTGCATGAACTTTGCCGCGATCAGCTTAAAGCCCTTTTTCTCGAAACGCGATATAATCTCGCCGACAAAGTGTCTCTGCACGCCGTCAGGTTTTACGATGATCAAAGTTTTTTCTGCCATAACATCCCTGTAAAATATCTCGGCCGCAAGGCCGTATCTGCAACTAACAACTAAAAACTAATAACTAACAACTCTCAAAGTGACCAATCGGTCAGTTTGAGCTACGCGCCTTGCGGGATGATATATATCTCCACACGACGGTTAGCCGTTTTGCCTTCTTTTGTATCGTTGGATTCGAGGGGTCTGAATTCCCCAAAGCCGCGAGCGCTGAGACGTTTTGATTCGACGTTGTTGCCCGTCAACTTCTTGAGCACTCCGATTGCCCTGTGTGATGAAAGATGCCAGTTTGTCGGATGCTGTGCTCTGCTGTGTTTGATCGGATCGTTGTCGGTATGCCCGGCGATTACCACGTCGAACTTGCTGCCCACTTCGCTGTTAAGTATTGCCGCAAGTATTTTGATAGAGGCATCTGCACCTTTGTTGACTTCGGCACTTCCGGATTTGAACAAAAAGTCGCTCTTGAACTTTAGAATACCGGTCTCTTCGTCAAAGGCGATCATATCGCTGCTGCCGGCCAATTCCTGCAAAGCTATACTCAGCTCTGCCGGAAGTTGAACGCCGCCGCGAAGCAGTTGTCTGCGGATCCTTTCGATAAGAGCTTTCTTCTCCTCGATGTCCTTCTTTAGAACTTCGATCTCAGCGTCTTTTGCCGTACTGCTGACCGCGGAAGTGTTGACAAGCACCTCAAGCTGCTTTTCCAGTTCGTTGACTTTTAGATTTGCGGCAGTTAACTCGCTGTTAAGGTCGAGTATCCGCTGTGCCTGAGTACGGTTCTGACTCATCGCGACATTATATTTTTCCTGCGAAATACATCCCGTGATAAAAATGATCAAACAAACAGCGGTGATTGTGGTGAGGTGTCTTACGAATTTCATGATCGAATCCTTTCAAATAAGTGTCTCTTAATTAACAGTTAATCCATGCAAACTGCTTTGCCACTGAATGAGACAAAAGCTCCTGCATCCAAATTGCAATCGCTATTCAGGCACTTGTCCTGCGTTACGCTATTTCTTACCTTTTTTCTTCTTCGGCTTCTTAGCTTTCTTTGCTTTCTTTGCTTTGACCTTTTTTTCGCCGGTATCCGAACCCATCATTGCTGCCGCGGCGAATACTACGCCTAATACAACTATCAAACCGAAGAATACCCACCACAGCATTGCGAGTGAAGATATATCTTTAGAAACGGCTGTCAATATTGTCGGTTTTACATTAGCAAAACTCAGAAGCAGTATAAGCGTTGCATAAATAAGTATTGCAAACGGGACCAGCAGCAATCCGCCAAAGAGGTTATCCGAGCCCGTTGGTTCCGGTTCGATGTATCTTGCTGCAAGAGTTCCGCCGGCAGGTGCCATTATCGGTTGAGGCTCTTCATCCTCAAATATCTTGTCGGCTTCTTCTGCTACGCTTTCTTCGCCGATGCTGTCAGCTTCCGGCATATCGCCAATATCGTCTACTGACGGAAGTATATCGTCCAGTACGGCACCTAATGACGTATCATCTGCCTGCAGCGAAAGATCCAAAAGCCCTGATCCGCTTCCGATGCTGTCGAGATTGATATCAGCATCCAGATCGCCCAACCCAGCCGAATCGCCGCCGTCCTCAAGGTCAAAGTCGAGATCAGACTCAGATTCCGGCGGCAGCGTTTCGCTTTTGCTGTCGCTGATCAGATCGAAGTCGCCTTCGCTTTCTGCAAGCACGTTGACACCCGCGGTTCCCATGCTCGTATCGGCATTGGTAAGTTCTCCAAGCGAAACCTCATCTTCACCGATCATGTTCAATTCGCCGGAGCCTTCTTCTTTCCCCTTGCCGCTGTCACCAAGGAGACCGCTGAGCGTTTCATCGCTGAGAAGATTTCCGTCCTCTTCCAGCGGCGACTCCACGCCTGTAGCGTCAGAAAGCAAAAAGTCCATGCTGTCGTCGGGCAATATTGCAGAAGCCAGTTCCTCGCCGGTATTGCCCAGCAACCCTGACTCGCTTTCATTCCCAGCAAGAATTCCCAGACTTTCGTCAGCTATCGATGTGCCTTGCAGTTTTAAGCTTTCGTCAGATATCGATGTACCTTGCAGTTTTAAGCTCTCGTCGTTTTCGTCGATCGAGACAGCCGTCTCTTTCTCGATGACCGCTTCGCCTGATTCTTCGCCTTCGACAGGGATAGATATTTCGCCTATGCTGTCCGTAAGTGCTTCCAGATTTCCATCGGCGTCAAGGGCTTCTCCGAGTTCTGAAGATTCCAAAAGACCCTCTCCTTCGTCTCCGCCGGTATCGTCGCCTATGAGTATACCCAGCGTATCGCTGCCGGCAGTTTCCTCCAGTGAAGCCGCATCGTCATCCGGATCGATAACGGGTTCATCTGCGGCTGTTTCGATATCTACCATTTCGCTTTCGGTGGGAAGTTCCTCAAGCAGTGAATCAACGTCGGAGACCTTGAAAAGCTGCTTATTTCCATCCCAGAACTCGCGAAGTTTACCGGTGTCAACAAGCGACTGAACTTGTTCCTTACTTTTGCCGAGTTTTTCGACAACTTCGTCTAATGTGTAAAACATTCCTGCCATAATTAAATTTTTCCTGATGAAGTATTCGACTCACCGCATACAAAACCGTACAAACACCTGTCGAACAGGGTTTTTACACAATCACACCCACCCGTTCCATTATACGAATACGCCCATACCATGCAAGGTAAATATTTATTACCCTGGCGAGAGGTTGACTTGAATGCATTGTATTCTTTTAAGGCCTAAAAATAAACCAAATAGCCAATCATGTTGGAAATGATAAAACAGGTTAATTTATTAGCGTTTAAGCTATTTTTAGCCAATTTTCAAGGGTAAATCTTTCCACCTGTCCTTATTTTGCTCGTGCTGGTCGATTTAGCATTTTAGTGCTGAGCGCCGGATTTTTTTCCGCTGGCATTTTGTACGAGCCGCTTTGTTTTTTGTTTTTTTTTCGCAGATACTGCTGATAGTGACGCCGGCGACCTACGCCTCACGAACTACGATTCACGTTGTAATTTCGAGGGTTTTTCGCGGAAAAAACGCACACCTCTTCCGGTGGTG
>VRUF01000112.1 GCA_019456245.1 Planctomycetota bacterium
GAAGGCATGACCTTTGACGAGGATTTTTTCTACCATCCTGCCAAAAGGGTCGAATCCGAACGAAAGATGGAACAGATCCTATACGACAGATGGGGTAAATACGGACTCGGAACCGACAGGGACAAGGATATTCCAATGATCGGACCCGTGCACCTCGCTGCCGGTTACCTCCTCAGCGAAATGCTCGGTTGTCAAGTCAACTACAACCAGGATACCCCGCCGCAGGTCATCTGCGATAACCGCCCCGACCTGAACATCTCTGCTGCACAGGCCTTCCAGAGCCCCGCCTACAAAAGATTCATGTCACTCGTAGACTCTCTCAAGTCAAAGTTCGGCTACATCACCGGAGACGTCAACTGGGGCGGAATACTCAATATAGCCTTGGATCTGAGAGGACAGAATATCTTCACGGACATGTTCGACAGGCCAGATCAGCTCAGTACGTTTTTGGAAACTATCGCAGCCATCATCGACAAATTCACGCAGGACATCTTCACGCGCACCGGTACGACTTCAATAAGTGTCAACCGCAGCCTCGCTCATATCGCACCGCCCGTCTTTCTCCACAGCGAATGTTCCCACACGATGATATCGGTGGAAGACTATCGCAGGTTCCTTTTTGACTTTGACAAAAACTGGAGTCTAAACTATCAGCCTTTCGGAATCCACTACTGCGGCCCGGACCCCCACAGATATGCAGACATATTTGCCGAACTGCCTTACCTGGACTTTCTTGACGTAGGCTTCCCGGGCAACATCAGCGTAATTCGCGGCAAACTGCCCTCAACGTTTCTAAATATTCGACTTAGCCCCGTTGAGATGATCGAACAGACCCCCGACCAGATAGAAGAAACGATCCGCCGCCTCGTCGCAGAATCGGCAAACCCGCAACTGACAGGGGTTTGCTGCATTAACATTGACGAGAAAGTGACAGATGACAAGATCAGCCGAATATTTGAAACCGTCGCCGAACTTCGCAGACAGTATACGAACTGACAAATTATCCTACGCAGCACGGCCCGCAAAAGCTTTCTGAAAATGGAATCCGTAAATAGCGTACATCACTGCAAGATTAAAATTCGCCCTTCGCCGAAATATCGACCAGAACAGCAGCCGCCAGTAATAAGTTCTCCCCTTACCAACAACCCCTACCAACCACATCGACTTAAACAGAACACATAGATCGTGCGAACAAAAAGGAGGCTTCTTTTTCGGAGGCTCATAGTTTTTAAGCAGCGTCAAAACTCGCTTGTAATAGTTCTTCGGTGCATAGATCGTACTGATCACCGCTTTATAACCATCGACAAGTTGCTGAGAATCCATCTTGGGAATAAAGTTCAATGAAAAGTCCGTATTGTCACCGGTACTGTCATACAAAAGCCTGTCTTCACCGTCAAGCCGCCGATAAAGCTCTGTATCCCGGGGAGCATTAAGCAAACCAACCATCGCCGTCGCTATCCCGCTGTTTTGAATAAAATTCGTAAGCTTATCGAAGATCGTCGGCAGATCGTTATCGAAGCCAAGGATAAATCCCGCCTGAACCTGAAGACCGAACCGCTGAACTTTCTTTACACATTCGACAAGGTCGCGGTTTTTGTTTTGTCTCTTATTGCACTCCTCAAGACACGCATCGCTGGTAGTCTCGATCCCGATAAAAACCGCATCGAATCCCGCGTCGGACATCATCCGCATAAGTTCTTCATCGTCCGAGACATTGATCGAAACCTGAGTGTTAAAGTTAAACGGATGCCCGTGCTCGTCCATCCATTCGATCATCGCAGGCAGCACTTCGCGTTTCAAATGTCCCTTACTCCCGATGAAATTATCATCGACAATAAACACAGGCCCCTTCCAGCCGGTCTCATAAAGCCGATCCATCTCAGCTATCATCTGCCCGGTCGTCTTAAGACGCATCTTATTACCGAACAACTGCGTCACATCGCAAAAGTCACACCCGAACGGACAACCGCGAGAAAACTGAATACACGCCGAGGCATACTTCTTCACATCGACAATATCCCACAGCGGAACAGGCGAATCTTTGATCTCCGCCCAACCCTCACAAGAATAGCTCTCCTGCGGATTGCCCTTTTCGACATCTTCTACAAAACGATGAACGCTGTTCTCCGCCTCGCCATAGATAATATGATCGACACCGTCGATCTCGTTATGGCCAAGCCGAAAAACCGGACCCCCACCAACAGTCTTAACACCGAGCCGCTTACAACGGTCAACTATTTCCTGTACTTTATCTTTCTGAACATACATACCACCGATGAATACATAATCCGCCCAAACAATATCCCGGTCCGTAAGCAATTGTACGTTGACATCCACAAGCCGTTTCTCCCACCCAGATGGAAGCATCCCCCCGACTGTCAAAAGACCAAGAGGAGGAAGAGTAGCTTTCCTGGATATGCACCGCAGAACATGTTTCAAATTCCAGAACGTTTCAGGAAGATTGGGACTCACAAATAATATTTTCATACACCGACACCTTTAGAACACAAAGAAACGTTGAGGTATGTCCGCAATATCACTGATTTGACACCGACCAAGCAAAACATACCGCTATACCTGTTTTTAAATCACCGGGAAAAAATTCCATTTCAATAGAACATAGAGAATAGAAAATAGAAAATTAAAACCCCTCCGGCAACTTACACATTGTTCACCGCTTATACTCAAACCCAACAGGCATGTTTGCTGAAAAAAAAAGAAATGAAAACTTTTATCACAATCCCCCCGAAATCCCGCACTTTCTTCGGTTAGTGCAGGGCAATAGAAAATAGACAATAGTCAATGGAAACCCCAGGCTCAGAAGAACAGCACAACGCAATATCCAACAGCTATCACTTGCAAACATATCGCAACACAGCACCACGGACAGGCAACCACCTTGCTCACAGTACGAAAAATAAGATAATAGGCTAACAAATTGAATCCCAGCAGGCAAAGAACGCCGAGCAAAATGACGGGACCAGTTATAAGGGCACTCAATACAGGTATCATGTGCGCAACATGAATCTGATCGCCCACAAAGTGAGTCCAGAAACGTAAAAATAGGTACATAAGAACCAGCAACGGGACGATAGAATAAATTAATGCCTCAGCGACCCCCGACTTTTTTCTCATGATTGCAACTGTCTTTTCTGCATCTTTCTGCATTTGAAACCTCCAATCTAAATACAATATATCCACCATAGTTAAAACTCTTAACACCCTTTCCATATATATAGACGCACAATGAGCGCAGTAATTACATTTTATTTTGAAAAAAGTAACATATTTAGAAAATTGCAGGGATTGTCTATTCTGGATAACTCACTGTTTCACCATTACAAACGGCCGTAAACCACCCGCAAAAGCAGGTTTTAGCAAGGAAAATCCCGACTATATCTATAAAATCACATTTATAGCAATTGATCCCGACAAACGCAATAGTGTGGGCTTTATTTCAATCTCGAACTAAAATTAGACAAAACTTAGGTATTTTTGTTGGGCGTGAAATTTTCTTGACTCTGTGATAGGTTTTTTGGTAGAGTTGTCGATGCCTTAAGGGCAAAATGTATTTTTTAACAGTTTAAATGGGAAATATCAGATAAGGATAAGAAGATGAGAATGATTAAAGGTCGGAATTTGTTTTGCCGGACCATGATAGCCGGGCTTTTTGTTTTGGCCGTTTATGGACAGGCTGCCACTGTCAATGCTTTGCCAAAGGTGCTGATAATCGGCGACTCCATTTCGGGCGGCTACATGCCCTTTGTGCAGAAGTTTCTGGAAGGCGCCGCGGTGGTCCGACATAATCCGGGCAATTCACAGGACACGGCATGGGGCGTCGAAAAGATCGACGAATGGCTCGGCGACGGCGACTGGGATGTCATACATTTTAACTGGGGTCTGTGGGATTTGCGCCATGACAATGGTTTTGATTCGCCCTCGCGCGTCCCACTTGCCGAGTATGAGAAAAACCTCACGGCCCTGGTCAAGCGTCTGGACGCCACCGACGCAAAATTGATCTGGGCAACGACGACGCCTGTACCCGCACACACGAAAAAACGCGTTGCCGCCAGCGCAATCGCATACAACAACGTCGCCCGGCGCATCGTCAGTGAGTATAACATTGCGATTAACGATTTGCACTCGCTGATTGCGACAAACGCGGACAAATACCAAAGGAAAGCCAACGTCCACTTCGCGCGCATAGTCTCGCAGACGATGGGCAGGCAGGTCGCCGACCGCATCCTGGGCGTACTGCCCTGGCCGATGCATGTCATTGACAACACTTCAAGGGGCGCCGACGGTGTCCGATTGGCCGATGTCAACGGCGATGGTTTACAGGACATAACAACCGGCTGGGAACAGGGCGACATCACGCGAGTATACGTAAATCCCGGGCCGGACAAAGCCAAAGACCCCTGGCCAGCGGTTACAGTGGGCAAGACACCATCGGCTGAGGACGCCGTGTTTGTCGACCTCGACGGCGACGGAGCCATGGATGTGGTGAGCAGCTGCGAGGGCAAGACACAATCTGTTTTTATCCACTGGGCTCCCGCCAGCAAGGACAAATACCTCGATGCCGGCGAATGGAAAACAGAAGTCATCAAAGACTCAGTCGGCAAGACACGTTGGATGTTCTGTGCGCCGGTGCAGTTGGACGGAAAGAACGGGACGGATCTTGTCGTAGGCAGTAAAGGCCCCAACGGCACCATCGGATGGTATGAAACGCCCGCAAATCCGCGGAACACCGACGATTACAAATGGCATGAGATATCCAAAGCCGGCTGGATTATGTCGCTGGTTTGCCTGGACATGGATGCCGACGGCGATCTGGATGTTTTGACTTCCGACAGAAAAGGCGGCGACCTCCGGGGCGTCCGATGGCTCGAGAATCCGGGCGTGCCCACAAAGGCATGGACCAACCACTTCATAGGCGCACGTCAATGGCAGGTGATGTTCCTCCGTCCCGACGACATCGACGGTGACGGCCTGACGGATATTCTCCTTGCCGCCAAAAAGGTCAACGGCGCACATAGCATCGTCATTTATTATCGAAAAGACAAGACAGGTCTAAACTGGACTGAAAAAGCTGTCCCGTTTCCGCCAAACACCGGAAGCGCCAAGGGCGTCGCCGCAGCCGACATCGACGGAGACGGAAGAAGAGACATCGTGTTCAGTTGCGAAAGCGCTAGCGACGGCAAATCCGGTGTCATGTGGATGCGCAATGAAGGCGGCGATAAATGGTCAGGCAGAGAGATTGCAGGGCCTTTAGGAAAAAAGTTCGACCGTATCGAAATACTGGACTTTGACGCCGACGGCGACAGCGACGTACTGACATGCGAAGAACGTTTCAGAAACGAAAAAAACCAAAAGGTCGGCCTAGGCGTATTCTGGTATGAGAATCCTTTCAAGTAGGGGCTCCCCTCGTGGGTGCCCATTTGTGGTTTCCCGACCCATCTTTTTCAATAACACGTCCCCTTGACACGCTTTTTCAATAGAACATTGAACATAGAAAATAATAAATTCTATGGGCCCGCATAAACGCCACAAATACCTCTCCAAAAAAAGACTGCTAAAAGAAAAATTAGTACGCAAGGTCTTCTCTTCCAAGAAACTGTTCTAAGTTTATACAATCAACGCCAATATTTTCACACACTGCCGGCATCCGATTTGGTGATTCTTGTGTAACCACGCAACCATTTTTTACTTTTGCCAGTGCTATAACGAAAGGATCAGCAACTGGCATCCCTCTTTGTATTCTATTTCTTTTAACTAAATCTTGGTGTTGCCTTCTTCTGAAAATCTCTGCTACAACAGCGCACTCTTCATTTGTAGGAATTAAGAAAATGTTTTTATATTTATTTGCCCAAATCTCAATGTGTTCGTCGGCACAATTTTGGTCTAATTCTTTGAATACTTCTCGGGTAGAAACCAATTTATCATTTCCGACCAGATTATTTATATGTTTCCATATGGTTGGAAAGCGACTGGGGTAGTACATACCTAGTGAGATAAATACATTTGTATCGAATACATACATCATTTCTACCCCAAATGATACCCGAACTTATCAACATTTCGGGCTTTGATATTTAGATGTTCTGCCAGTGTCGACTTGTCAAATTTACCTTTTCGATATCTATCAAAAGCTAAACGAGAAAACCCTTCTCCTAAATAAGAAATTTTAGTAAGGTAGTAATTGCCCCCACTAGTATCTTTCTTAGAACGTAGGTAGTCTTTTTTCCAATCCTCCGAATATTTATTATAAGCAGATTGATCGATTGCATTGCTATCTACCAATTTTCGAAGAATAACTTCTCTACTTACTGAATATTTATCGGCAAGCATGGGAATTATGTCAACGCCTAAGTCCTTAAATATTGAAATGTCATCTTTGAATGCAATTGTTGGCACTAATACTTCTGCAGCAAAGCGATTGCATTTTATTTCTAAAGACTTCTCACGTGTATTCATAGCTTGAATATATGAGTCATCAATGTCAGTAACACCATTAATCCCAAAAAGAATATGCCCAAGTTCGTGAATAAGTGTAAATATTTGACGAGTAAAAGAAGTTGAATTATTAATCATTATCAATGGGTAATCTTCGTCAATAAGGCTGAAGCCCGAAATAAACCTATCTTGGAATGAATCTTTAAACGTAAATACCCCGACTTTTTCAAGTGCATATCGCCAAGCTTTAAAAGCCTCATCGGTTCTTCTAAATTTATATTGTTTCGAAAGTGTGAATTTCAAATATTCTCTAACTTTCAAGGCCAGTTTTTTCGTTGTATAATCCTGTGGGTTTAAATCGCGATGTATTTTTCTTTTAGTCTCTTCAGTAAATCCAAAAAGAGAGTCTTGGTAAGATTGAGCTAAACGAATCTTTTCGCGAGTATTGGAAGATAATCTTTCAAACTCATGCTCAGGTAAACGCCTGAATTTACTGACTGGATCCTCTATATCAGGAGGCGCAGGAAAAAAAAATACCGCAATAGGTATATTAAATTGCTTGCTGAGTTTCTCTAAGGTAGTGTAAGAAAGTCCATTGGTTCCATCTTCCCACGTTTTCAATTCTTCCGGAACTCTTTTCAATTTAAACGCAAGTTCATCAATCGAAATACCACAACGTTTACGTGCCCATGTAATAATCTCTGGATTGAATGTATTAATCATATTTTCTTTTCCAAAATGAAAGGGACAGACATTTTTTCTACATGACTAATTGCCTTGCTATTTCGCATTTGATGCGGAATCAGAATCGTCACCGCTTTTGAGTAAGTTCAAAGGAAAAAACTTTTGTACATTTTCAGCTTTTGCTTGCGTCCGCGAAACAATTTCTACAATTTCTTTTATGTCATCGCGAAAGGGCTTGGCATTTTCCCAGAATTTTGAGAGCGCGATACCAGAATCAATAAAGAATCCCCAGAACCTGTCAAAATCTGACATCTTCTTGTGTACCTCAGATTGCAAAGCCTCAAGCTTCTTTAAAAGACGCGATCTATAGTCTTCCTCGAAATCCGTGCTATTAGTAAGTAAGTCTCGAAGATTATTTAAAAGAGTTTGAACCCTACTGAAATCACCATCAGAAAATTCATAAAAGACACCTTTCCCGAACATTGACGCATAATAGTCTTTCGCCGTTTCATAAGTATTAGTGTGTTGGACAACTCTTAACTTTTCTTTTAGATCTCGCATCCATCTCGTAAAAAAATTAACTACTATATCTACTTTTGTTATGTTTTTGTGATCGCTTTTTAATTCAGGCAAAGATGCATCTGTATCGATAGACTGAATTTTGGTATAAATATCAACAAATGCCAAGGCTTTCAAGTATTCCTCGACCGCTTTCGATCTTCCTCTGTCATCGGGAAAACTGTCATTAAATACATTGAACTTTTTGCAGATTTCCATTTGCGCCTCCAGGCTGTTTTGCGGAAGCTGTTTTACGAATTCTTCATCAAACATACTCATTTTCCTCTCACTGGTAACTAAAAGGTCTCGGAATCTTTTTATGTGAATAAATTCACAAGCCCTATTTTAAAATCACCTCATTTTCAAAATCAAAAAACCATCTGCCCAGCCGATCCCACCATTAAACATTATTCATTCTTTTGCTTTTAATCTTTTCTTTGCGTCTTTGCGTCTCTGCGCGATAAATATTTTAATCTTTTACTTTCTTTCTATCTTTTAAAATCTGCGTAACCTGCGAAATCTGCGGCTAAACATTTTTATTCTTTTAGCTTTTTCTCTTAGTTCTCTTTACCCTCTTTTTCCGGAGCCTGCCCTGAGCGAAGCCGAATGGGTGGCAAAAAAATACCTAAACCACATTATCGTTAAATCCCCAACCAAGTCAAACAAAAAAAGAAAAACAAATAAACAATAGCCAATAGAAAATGATCAATTACAACGCCCCCAAATTACCGATCACGACAAAAAAACCCTACGATTCTTGTGCAAAAAACCACGCCTTTTACATACAAAAAAATTCAGTTTTGCGAAAGAATGCAAAAAAATGCGCGCTTTTGCGCACTTTTTCAAACCCCCTCAAAACGATGCAAAACTCAGCACTTTTCAGCACTTTTCATACATTTTAGCGCAATATGCGCGCATTTTTTGCAAATCTACGTCAAAATGATGCAAAACGAAAAGAAGACAGCTAATAGCTAATGGCTAACAGCAAATTTCCCATTTATGCAGAATTAAGATACCTCTTAATAGACTCGGCAATAGTCTCCCACGTCCAGATACGCTTGTCATCATCGGTCTCCAAAAGCGTCACTCTGAACCCTTTTCTATCGCAGCAAAACCCCGTCAATGGCACCACACAAATCCCCGTCGCAGCCAGCAGATAATACACAAATCTCTTATCCTCTGCCACGTCTTTAGTGATGAACTCAACATACTCCCTGACCTTGGAATCGCCGATTTTAAGCGTCTGACCGCTGTTTAGCACCCCTTCATCGAACAGCGTCGGCAAATAAAACGCACCCTGCGGCTTACTTACAAACACCCCGTCAACAGGCGAAATTATATCCCACGCCTCGTTTACTCTACCCTCAAAAAGCTGTTTTCTATGCTCCAAATGTTCAGGATACCGCTCATCCCCCATAACCAGCGGTATCGAATACTGCGGCAAAGAAGTAGAGCAAACCTCGAGCATTTTCGAGTTTATAAGGCTCTGAATAAACATCTTAAAAGCCGGGTGCTTATCCTGATTAAATATCTCGATCCACCCGCATCTCGAACCCGGCCAGGGATATTCTTTGGAAATTCCACGCAGCGCCATCCCCGCGCAATCGCCTATAA
>VRUF01000113.1 GCA_019456245.1 Planctomycetota bacterium
GCACACTTTCGGAGACAACGGCATTTTCTTCGATCACCACATTTTGTCCGACAATTGCCGGACCTAAAAGCACGCTGCCACCCTTAAGGGTCGCGTCTTTGCATATTATAGCGGGACCGAAAATCCTTGCGGTCGGGTGTATCGTTGTGTTTTCCGATAAGCATACATTTTCGTCAGATCCGTATTTTTCGTTTTGTGTACGGTCGCCGGTAACGTGTTCGATATAGTTTGCCGAAGCATCAAGATACTGGCGCCATGAAAGGAAGTTTCCGACATTATCAGCGACACATACCGCGTGAACTGTTTTTCCCTCGCGAAGCAGAACCGGAATCAAGCCTTCCTTTATGTCAAAATATCCGTGGTTCGGTATATATTCGACGATCGAGCGGTTACATACATAGACCTGTCCGTTGCTGCCGGGAAAAGATCTTTTTTCATCAGGAGGATTTAAAAGTACTGTCATGTCGGCATGCAAAGATGCATGGGCTGCAATCATATCGTCAATGTCAGGGGGAACAAGCATCGCGGCGTGGAAAACCACGAGCAGTTGCCCGTCACACATTCTGGCGGCATCTCGTATGGAACCGGCACTTCCTGCTGGTAATGGTTCTTCATGAAAGCGAACATTGAGATTGGGCGGTATGTTCAATATATTGCGAATATTTTGCGACGATCCCTGGCAGCATATCACGAGCTGGTCGATTCGATGTTTTGCAATATGATCGACGAGGTTCTGGAGGACAGAACTTTCCGCCAGGGGCCATAGGGACCGCTGCAATCTTGACGCAAGCGGACATCTGCCGAAATCCGTATCGCCAGAGAGAATAACCGCGCTGATGTTATCGATGTTTTTGATATTCTGTGACATCACTTTTCTCCACTAACATCTCAAAGTACCGGTATAAACGGCTGGCAACAGTGTATGCCTGAGTCTCTCTGACTTTGGGCTTAAACGAATGTAATTGGGTTAGAAGCCCCCCTGCCGATGCTGCAAAACACACTTTCAAGTTATCTTTTTTATCCGCCACTATCCTGCCCCATCTAAAAATGCTATGTATCGTAGAGTTCATTGAGAACGGTTTGCGCTTTTGTCTCCCATGAAGCGTGCATTACTTTTTTTCTACGTTCGTTGATCCTGCCGGGATTGTTTTGTTCGATCGCAGTCTTTATACACGCGGCAAATTCTTCCGGCGTTTTAGCCTGGTAGGTTATGTCACTGTATTTTTCCAGTTCAGGGAACGGAGTGCTTATCACGGGTTTTCCAAGTGCCAGGTATTCCTTGAGCTTTATTGGGTTACATGCCTTTATCCACTCGTTTCGATTCCAGGTCATGATCGCAACATCAAAATGCTTTCCGTAGTGCGGTATCTGTTCGTACGGTTTCTGCCCAAGCAAGTGCACGTTGAGATGCGATCTAAGCTGTGAGCAGTCGATGGAAGTTTTTCCGACAAATACAAATGACATATCGCCGAGAAGATCGACAACACGCGTAAGGAAATCGATGTCGGTCGTGTGGGAATCGATCCCACCGAAGAAACCTACTATCGGTCGTTTGATATTTCGCATATCCGGCGGGGTCGTATCTACATTTTCCGCAGAAGCAAACATATCGTAATCGACACCATGGTCCAGGTATAGAGCCTTTCGACATTCGCCGGCTTCGGTTTCGTAGAGATAACTGTTTGCAAATACCGTAAGGTCGGCGGCGGCTTTGAGTTTTTGATCGCATGAACGGACAAACTGAGGGTCAACATTTGGATATTCTTCAAAACGATCCGTCCTCTGGTAAACGAGTTTGCTCTTTTTCATTTTCAGTGCGACCGAACACGCCGCCGGACAGGCAACCCAGATAAGCGGGTCGCGAACACCAAGCATGGAACGGGCAATCTTGACCTGCATATGCAAAGCACAATTGTTCATCGGACTAGCCCATGCGATATGATGAACGGGTAAAGAGAGCGGGCTGAGTGCCCAGAAATCGGCATCGGTTTTTTTAAGGCCGCTGAGAACGCTTTTTGCTTTCCTGATCACTTTGCAGGTAAAATTAGTGCCCTTGGCAATGGATAGCTTCTGCACTATGATCGAGTTTATGTAGAGTACCTTTGCGCTTTTGGCATAACGCTTCATGATCTGCATGTCGATATGTCCGCGGTTGTGGTACCACCAGTCCCCGCCGCCGAAACAAATGACATCAGAGGACATGGAGTGCGCCGCGTGTTGGTGGTTTCTTAATGGTATTTGTTTGTCATTCAGGTTCATATCGCACCTTTTGTTTATTAAATCGGTTTGTTTCATTTGTCATCCCCCGTTTTATTATCTGACATCTTTTCCGTACGATTTGCCAGCCATGAAAAAATTCGCGTCCTGATCCACGAATGCCACAGCGACTTTCGTCTTAAGAACATCTTCGGGGCAATACGGCTGTACCATATGCGGTAGTACGCAGCGTCAAGGATCGTTGCAAAGAGGCCAAAAACAAACTGCCTTACACGTGAGGATATTGTCCGAGTCCTTATGGCAATATTTGACGTAGTAAACATCTGACCGCCGATAGCGATCTTAAAATCGTAGAAGCCTGGCATACTGTCGATGTATTCGAGGCCCTTTTCGCTGCCTAATCTTATCATTTCGCTATAGAGGATACGGCCTATACTGACTTTTGCGAAGACATCCGAGTCCGAACGCGAACTGAGAAAGTCGAGGTATCTGTTTGAAAATACATAGCCGTATATATATCCGACAGCAGTGTCGCTTGCGGTTATTTTGCTCAGACAAAGCCGATCTGTCTTGATATTCGCATCAATGAGGTCGCGGTGAAACTGTTCGCTGCCAGGCCAGTCTCCGAAATGACCGGCCTTTCCTGCTTTGTTCCAGCGTTTCTGATGAGCGACCATAAATTCATCGAAAAACTGTTCGACATTTTGCCGGTCGGATGGGACGGCAACTACGGGAAGATCGCGGTCGCCTACGGCAGCGGCTGCGCGGCGGCGGTGCCTTCTTATGGTGTTGCGTTTACTATGACTAAGTTCGGCCAGGTAGCTGTCGAGGGAGTCGGATAGTTTGAAATATGTCTGTGGCGGTCCGTCGTTCTGTATTACTGTGTGAGAAGATCCGAAGTATGCCAAACAGGCTTGATAGAGACTGTTCTTACAGTCATATAGTGCGGACAGCTTGCCAAAATTAATGACATCATACGGCATATCGCTGATAAGGTTCTGCAGATTTACTACAACAGAATCCACGTATTCAGGTCGAATCGGAATGCTGACTGTGTTGGTAGAATAATCCGAGGCAATGAGTTTGAGGACACGCAGCCAAACCGGTCCAAATCTTATCTTCTCCATAAAAAGCGGAACGATCCCTACGATCTGCCCGTCGTGACGGAAGATAAAGATGTTAAGTTTTCTGTTGCTGCCGTAATGCTTCCACCAAATCGAACACCAGTCATATGTGGAATATATCTCGCCATCTACCGAGGCAACAAAGTCATCCCACTGGTCCGGAGTTGCCGAGACAGTATCGAAGCTTTTGAACACTTCAACAGACATATCCATTATCATATCGTTCTTGATCTTTACTACCATATCGTCTTGAAGATAACTCATTTCTACATCCGTTTCTTAAAGAGGTTTGCCGCAGACTGGGTTGCCTGCCAGAGCAGCTTTGAAGATAATTTTTTCGATGAATCGAACGCACCCGGATACGAAACCGAAGAGCCGCCCATGCGGGACTTGAATTCGAAAACTTTCGGGTTATTTTTCTTATCGATACCGCCCAGGTCGCACCATTTCATACCTGTCTGGTTTGCAAGGCAGGCAGCGTGGTACCATGCGGCATAGGAAGAGAAGACAGACCGTCCCAGATCGTTGGTTGCAGCAAGCAGGACGATTGCCCTGTTTCCCAGGTTAGTGACCAATGCCGCAGAAGCAGGCTCACCGTTATGGTAGACAGCAATGACCTTCATCTTCTCATGGTCCGAAAGGTCGAGTTGAGGCCTGGCAAACTCAGGAACCGAACATCCATCGAAGCCCTTGGTTTTTATCAGGTCGGTATGGATATGCTCGAGGACGTTGAAAAAATCTTCGTCCCATCCAACTCGCACTTCTACGCCTGCTTTTTCCGCCTTTTTGAGATTTCTTTTGTAACTTTTACTGAGACGTGCGCGTATTTCGTCTTCAGAGTCATCGACTTTGACAAATAACGTCTGGTAAGGGCGGTGCTTTCGTACATGAACGAAACCGGCATCGCTTAACATATCAGGGATATTCGAATCGTCCTGTGCGGACCACACTGCCGGTGTAAGCCTGAGAATATCGACCTTATCCGGAACATAGGCCTTCTTCAAAGCTGCCAATACCTCGGATGTGCATGTAATTTGATCGTCATGGGACTGCATCAGGGGACCCCACTGGACGTACCCTATTTTGACGGGCAATGGGAAGAGATGCTTTATCCTGATCTGGCACATCGCTGCGACATGTCCGTAGCTGTCTATTACAATTGCACGGCTCAAATGCTGACCATCTGTTTCTGCACGGTGATCCTGATACGGCCAGGTCTGATAGATGCTGTAATCGGAAAAACCGGCTGCTGCTGTTTCCCAGTCATTTCTCGTAAAGTCATCAATGCATACATTATACGACATATCTATTTCTCCATACTGCTCATTACTAATTATTTTTCTTTGCGCCCTTTCTGAATATCTTTGGTACCTGGTAGGCTCCGCTGATCTTGAGCTTGAATTTCATGAGGCTGTCGGTCGGAGAGACATTGAAACGCCCTATTCGGAAATTGTCCGTTCTATGCGTAACCGCTTCGGGCTCAACGGTAAAAGCCATCGCGTAATCGGCATCTGCTACAGCCTGACATACCCGGTCGTCATGGTCGCCGTGCGGATAGCTCATTCCTTTAACTGGTTGCCCTGTGATCTCCTCAAGCACTGAACGTGACATCTGTAGTTCATGGCTTAGCATTTCATCTTCCAGTTGCGTTAGCATGGGATGCGAAAGAGTATGTGAAAGTATCTCGAAACCTTTGTCGGCAAGTTGTGCGACCTGGTCGGCGGTCATGACCTTTTCATACCGGTCAGGCGAATCCTGCGTAAACTGCCATTGGGGAACATCGCCAAGATTTGCCACGGGCACGAATATTCCGGCTGGGAGATCGTAGCGTTTGAGAACATCCAGAGCTTTGTGGATGATATTTTCAAAAGCATCGTCGATAGTGATGGCGACGCATTTCTTTCCGTTCCTCGACAAAGCTTTCTTGATCTGCGACGGTCTTACGACGGTACAGTTTTGAGCGAGGTATTTCATTTGCATGGCAAAACCTGCAACATCGGCCGGTGTTATGCTGTGATAATATATGACCGTACAGAGATACCTGGAACCGGTAAGTTTCAAAACCGCCCCATAGAGCATGGCTATGGCAAATTTAATGTTATCTTTGATGTTCATATTTCTATCCCTATGAGCGAAAATCTCAACGCCGCCAGGTTCATATGTACCTGTTGTTTGTGCGAAGAAATCTCCCTGTTTAAAATTTTGTGTAAAGTCATAATTGCAAGCCACACAAGCGTCCTGACGGTGAAGGATGTTATAAGTATGAGACGAGCTGCAAACGCGGCAAGGCTGCCATTATGTTTTTTGAGGAATATGAGCAGGCTTTTTTGAAACTGAACAAACATCTTTGACCTGACTTTATTGCTGCTGGAGCCTCCTCCGTGAATATGTATTATTTTAGCACCGGGATAAAAGAGCGATTTCCATCCGGCCTTGTGGAAACGGTAACACCAATCCGTCTCCTCGTAGTACATATAAAACGATTCGTCCATCGGACCGACATGATCGATCGCCGTGCTTCTTACAAGCATATACATGCCTGATACGACGTCGACCTGTTTTTCAGTATCGCGTTTCCACCAGTGCATCCACTGGCTGCCAAGTATCCGGTTATTACGGAAAAAAGTGGCCAGCCCGGTTTCCCTCAGCATGAGGTTAAAAAGATTTGTAAATCGAAAACACGTCATCTGGATAGTTTCCATATCTTTCCAGACCTGGCATCCGACAACGGCAGCTTCCGGATTTTTATCGGCGTAAGTTACGGTCTTTGCGATCGCAGATTCGCCGACGAGCGTATCGCTGTTTAAAAGCAGGACATAACGTCCCATAGCGACCTCAATACCCTGGTTGTTGGCAGATGCGAATCCTCGATTGTCATCATTGGCGATGACAACAACGCTGGGAAATCGATCTTTGACCATCTCCACAGAGGCATCTGTAGAAGCGTTGTCTACGACAATTATTTCGTATTCGATGGGACCGGCATTTTCAATGATGGACTTGATACAGTTTCTAAGACGAGCGCGTGTGTTCCAGTTGACTATAATTATTGAGACATCCATACTGTTTTATCCTCCACGACAACGTTGCTATTCGATAATTGAGATTGAGTTAAAATGTTACGTTCTACTTTTGCCATGCGATTGAATGTGCCGACAGATTTTGTGACGATTACCGGCATGGACGCACATAAAGCAAGCATCATAAAGTAAATTGTTCTGGGCTGACCGAAAAGGCTTACGGTAAAGAAAACAGCAGAAAGCGCAACCATGATCGATGCCAGTGACCAGACCATCCATTTGTCACCTTTGAAAGGAGTTATCTTAAAAGCATGGATGAGACGTTTCCCAGCCTGGAAGTTTATCGCAAGGAACGGAATAAGACTTACCAAACCAAAACGCGCGAGTACCAACAGGTAGTGGTTGACGATATCGGTATGACCTCTCAGATCGATGTATGAACTCCATCCCGGATCGGTTTCATAACCGTATCCAAACAGCCAGTGCCCGTCCATACCGCCCTGAAAAAGCGCAACTTCCATAAGCATACTTCGATACCATGCAGTCTGTCCATTCATAGCGAAGCTGCCGATAACATCATAGAAGTGGCGGTTACTAAATATCTCGACCGAGATACACATGATCGCTATCAGGATGAACACAGACCTGGCATATCGACGGTAATA
Source organism: Planctomycetota bacterium (assembly GCA_019456245.1). Lineage (GTDB taxonomy): Bacteria > Planctomycetota > Phycisphaerae > Sedimentisphaerales > Anaerohalosphaeraceae > VRUF01. The sequence continues at coordinate 7,027 of VRUF01000113.1, forward strand.
AAACAATATCATAAAAAGACCGACCAGCATGACCGCCATGACAGGCGCACTGGAAACAGATGCGACAACGCCTATCGAAAGCATTGCAACAGCAGTGGTGTAAAGTTTTTTGTGTGAGCGTACGTTGTAGATCAGGCCTGCACAGAGAGCACCTACCATCGCAAAGAACATTCCGAAATGGATATGCACTGGAAAAGTGACGTTTGCCCGGTAAAGCCCATAACGCATATCAACACGATCACCGAGTACGCCCCATGCGGCATAACGAAGAAGCGGACCAACCGGATTATTGCCTGTGATCGACTGGTACATTCCGAGAAATGCCAGCGGAAGCGCGATGAAAAGCAAATACTTGAGCAATTTCATATATTCATCTTTGGTGCTAATCGTCATCCTGACTATAAAGTACGGCAAGGTAAGATCGACAATGATACCTGCTCGGTTTTCCATTAATTGCATCAATGACGCGGAAGTTAAGTATCCCGAAATGATCTGGCTGACAAAGTAGATGATCACCAACCAGTCGATAGCAATGAACTTGAATTTCTTAGCTGCCGATCGCATTAACAGACTGCTAAGCAAAACGATCGCAACAATGCGCGAAGCGGAAAAGTCGACGGTACCGAGTTTGAGTGTCAGGCTAACCGGATACCATGCAAGGACCGCAATATAGACCGCCAGTGCCTGAACCGGGGAAAGAATACACACCAGCGAGCTTGCTATTGCCGCGATTATCGCAGTGAGAAAACTCATACGGTCTCCTCCTCGGCATTTTGAAAATCTATCCGGGTAGCGGTTTGAGCAGGTATTGTCTGCTCGATTGACTCTGAAGCGAGTGGTTTGTGCCATTTTCGTGCTATGATCCTGCGTATGGTACCGGTAAACGAACGTATCTTTTCGATAAATGACAAGTCGAGCCAGTTTGCAAAAAGATCGAAACCGGAATACTCAGGAAATGGAACATGCATGATACGCATAGCTGTCAGTCTTCCCCAGAGATGGCGTTTTCTTCTGAGTAATGCCTTTTGCGAACGCCACAGCGTCGACGGATCGACACGTTTTGCCTCGATATGTCCTGCAGCAATTGCAGCGTGAAGATTTTTTTTACCCAACTCGGTTCTGACAAGGATCAGCGAACGGCCCGGGTCGTTGGGATTGGTCTGACGGCACCATGGATCTCCGCAGGAGATGTCTGCGAACTGACCTGTACTGTCGGGACAAAAGCGGCATCTGAATTGACCGAACTTGCTGAGAATTCGGCCCCATGCCTCCTTGTAAGTCATGTGCTGACGGCGGGGCGAATCCTTTTCCTGCACCGTCGTCATTCCGGGCCAACCATTGCCTCGATATCTGAGTTTGCTTACCCTCTCTGGATTAACACGCATTTCACTAAGTATCTTGTAGGTACCGACAGTTGCCGGCGTACCTGCACAAAAGATACTGATGCTGCAGGCAATTCGAGAATTGAGCTGCTCGTCCATGCTCCTGGCTTTTTTTAAAGCAACAACATCGCATGGTTTTCCAACGAAAACAACAGGAGCGTTTTGTTCGTCGATAAGATCAAATCCTGCACAAGTCGGAGCAGGTGCATAACGCGAACCGGTCTGAGCGATCAACTCTAAACGGGTTTTACTTATCATCGGAACGGACTGAAGAGGTGCCGGTTCTTTTGTACCGATATGCAGAACGGAAGAAGCTGTTCCGCTTTGGAGCATATATATGCTAAGTGCTGTAACAGCTCCGCCGGAAGAACCTTTGAAACGTACCTCAGGGTCACAGGCATAACCCTCCCATACCTCGAGCACAGGCCCCCATGCCTTTGAGAGTTCGGCGATATCGTCGCTGCTTCTTTCCTGGCTGCACATTCCGATGGCAGGACAAACCTGAAGACATGTGGAGCATTTTTGGCATTTAGTGAGATCTGCAATAGGCCGTATTCCGCGGATCGGTATGTCGATAAGGGTCACGGCTTTTTCGGGGCAGACAGATTCGCATGCCCCACAGCCAAGGCAAAGCCGCCAGCGTGTGACATCGTTTACATTGTTAATATCTTTGTCTGTCATAGCATACCCTTAAGGGTAGTAAATGCTCGCGAGTAAAACAGCAATTTTCAATCGTGATCAATATATATTATCAAACATATTCAAAATATTGTCCTTTAGCACCAGCAGGTTCGAGTCGAGCTGCTGGGATATGGCATGACGGTTTTTGAAAGCCTTTTCGACGGTCGTTATTATCTGCTCATCAGTGTGAAAACGCATATCGCCTACAAGGTGGCCCAT